>CALAED010000577.1 GCA_937891035.1 uncultured Thermomonosporaceae bacterium
GCCCCTTCCAACCCTCCGGCGGGGGGTAACACCCACCACACCTGTGCATGCGAGTGCTGAGACCACCATGGTGCCTCGAAACTTCCTTCCACGCCTACAGGCAAAGCGAACCAAAAAAGCGAACCCAAAATGGCTCGCCGGGGCTGGGGCGCCTTCGACCGACACCGAGAGAACGTGACGAACCGCGCCATCGTTCCCACGCGACGATAGTGTGACCTCAGCAGGCCCACATTCCTCAGGCATTCGCGGGAGGCAGCCATCGACGCGGTCGGCGGGCGAGGCCCGGAGCAGTCTTTGGCCTACGCCGAGGATTATCTGGTGGAGGACGAGCCGCTGCGCGCCGCCCGCCACCGGGGTCAAGAGGTCGGGGCGGCCCCGATCGGCACGGCCGGCGGGTCGGCCTTGCGCTTCCTCGCCGCCGTGATCAACGCACGAACGGTCGTCGAGATCGGCTCCGGTTGCGGCGTCTCGGGCATCTGGCTGCTGCGGGGCATGCGCCCGGACGGCGTGCTGACCAGCGTCGATGTCGAGCCCGAGCACCAGCGGCTGGCCAAGCAGGCCTATGCCGAGGCCGGGTTCGCCTCATCGCGCACTCGGCTGATCGCCGGGCGTGCCCTCGATGTGCTGCCCCGGCTCACCGACGGTGCCTATGACATGGTCTTTTGTGACGCCGCCAAACAGGAGTACCCCGACTACCTCACCGAGGCGCTGCGGCTGCTGCGGTCCGGCGGCATCGTCGCGTTCGACAACGCGCTCTGGCAGGACCGGGTGGCCGATCCCACGCAGCGCGACCCGGAGACTGTCGCGATCCGTGAGGTGGGCAGGCTGGTCCGCGACGACGAGACGCTGGTGCCGGTGCTGCTGCCGGTCGGCGACGGCCTGCTGTGCGCGCTCAAACGCGACTGACGCCTGACGGCCCGTGACGTGATGATGTGACGACGTGGCCCGTGACCGAATGAACGACGTACGCGCCGTGCCCGGCCGAACCGCTCCGTGGCGGGTCCGGCTGCGGCCGACCTGGCGCACGGTCGGGCAGATCGTCGGACGGCTGCTGCTGACGGGCGTCTCGGCGACGTTCATCGTGGGCGGCGCCGCCGACCCGGTGAGTTTCGGCGGGGCGTTGTTCCTGCTGCTCGGCGCGGCGGGGGTGGCGTTGTTCGGGAGCGCCGCCCTGGTGCTCACGGGCCACCTCGTGGCCAGGCGGCCGGTGCTCGAGATCGACGACGAGGGCATCAGGCGACCGGCGGGCTGGCCGCGGCGGGCGAGCCGGCTGCTGCGCTGGGACGACCTGGCGGCGGTCGGCGCCTGGAGCCAGGGCATCCCGGCCGGCCGCGGCCATCGCCACCACCTGGCGTTCCTGTCGCGAGGTTCGGCCGGGCGGCCGGCCGCCGGCGCCGAGATCCTGGCGATCAAGATGAGCGGCGTTCCCGGCGTGGCGGAACCACGATGGTCGATCCCCGTCAATGACGCCTGGGACCGTTCGGTCGAGGACGTCGTGCGCGCCGTCCGGCGCCACCGCGACGTCCCCTTCGCCGACCGCCGCTGACGGGGTGCCGGGTCTGGCCGTCCACCGCCGCCCCACCGTCCACCGCCCACAGTCCACCGCCCGCTGCCCGCCGGGGCGCAGCGACCGCCGCCGTGAGCCGCGCTACGCGGGAAGGGCGACGGTGAGGACGGGGACAGAGGTGGGTCGCGGGGAGCCGCCGGCGGGCTCGACGGTGACGCCGACCTGGGTCGCGTCGCCGAGCCCGGTCGCGATGACCGGCGTGCCCGGCTCGCGCAGCAGCCCGGCGGGGCGCGGCTTGCTTGGGCCCAGCAGCCACAGCTCATAGGTCTGCGAACCGGGCAGCCGCGGCACGCCGGCGAGCACGACGACGGCCTTGCCCTTGGCGCGTGAGACCACGACCGTGCCCGTGCCGCCGGTGCTCGCCCGGCCGCTCGCCGGACGCGCGTCGGGCGCGGCGAGCACATCGATGATCTGGCGGTTGGCCGCCTCGGCCCGCTCGGCCCGGTCCTGCGCGCGTACGGTGAGAACGCCCAGGAACCCGGCGACGACCATGAGACACGCCGCGGCCGCGAGCGTGAACAGCCAAGGCGTCGGGCCGCGCCGACCGCGGACGTCGGAGCGCCGCGGGGGCAGCGGGCGCACCCGGGCGACGTCGGCCATCACCTTGTCCCGCAGCCGCGGCGGCGGGGGCAGCGCCGCGGCGCTGCCGAGGTGGGCGGCGGCCTCGCGCAGGCCGCGCGTCTCGCGGGCGCAGCTTTCGCACTCGGCGAGATGGTTTTCGAAGCGGCGGCGCTCGATGTCGTCGAGGGCATCGACGGCGTACGCGCCGACCAGGGCGTGGAGCTCTTGCTTCATTGTTCCCCCACCCCCAGACAGTCGCGCATCCTGATCAGCCCGTCGCGCATTCGCGTCTTTACGGTCCCGAGCGGCACCTGCAACAACTCTGCCACTTCACGGTAGGTGTACCCGCTGGGCCTGCGCCGAGCGGACCCGATCGACCGCCCGGCGATGCGCGAGCGTCATCACCCACGCGAGCGCGCTGCCGCGCGTCTCGTCATAGCGGGCCGCGGTCCGCCAGACGTCGACCAGCACCTCCTGCGCGACCTCCTCCGCCTGGGCCGGATCTCGTACGACCCGGAGCGCGAGGCCGTACACCGGCCCGGCGACGTGCCGGTAGACCTGCTCGAAAGCGTCTTGATCTCCTCGGGCCACGCGGTCAAGCAGCGTCCCGAGCTCCAATCGCCTGTCCTCGCCGCCGGAACGCCGCTGCCACGGGCGGGCGGGTCGCCCGGCACTCGTCTCCACGCTCGGTATTCGTTCCTCAACGCCGGCCGGATTGCGGCCGGACTACCGAAATTCCATGCTCAGCGCGCACCCGGCCGCCCGATGCCGCCGACCGCGCTGTCTAGGTCACTGTGGTCATGGCGCGGGCGTCGCGTCGGTCAGCCAGCGCAGCAGCGCGCGGGCGCCGAAGCCGGTGGCGCCCTTGGACAGCTCACCGTCGTCGGATGTGGCGCGGCCCGGGCCGGCGATGTCGAGGTGGGCCCACCGGCGAGTGCCGGTGAACTCGCGCAAGAACAGCGCGGCCATGATCGAGCCGCCGCCGAGCCGGTCGCCGGTCTTGGCGGCCTGCTCGATGTTGGACACATCGGCGACGGAGGAGTCGATGCTCTGCCGGTACTCGTCGATCAGGGGCATCCGCCACAGCGCCTCGCCGCTCGCCGCGCCGGCGGCGGTCAGTGCCCGGGCGAGCGCGCCGTCGGTGGCATACAGCGCGGCGGTCCGCGTGCCGAGCGCGATCCTGGCCGCGCCCGTCAGCGTAGCGACGTCGATCATGACGTCGGGGTCGAGCTCGGCGTCGGCGTAGGCGAGGGCGTCGGCAAGCACCAGCCGGCCCTCCGCGTCGGTGTTGAGCACCTCCGAGGTCTTGCCGCCGAAGTGCCGGATGACGTCGCCTGGCCGCATGGCCGACCCGGACGGCATGTTCTCAGCGGCCGCGACCAGGCCGGTCACCCGTGTGGTCACGCCGAGCGAGGCCAGCGCGCTCAGCACCGCGATGACCACGGCGCCGCCGGCCATGTCCGTCTTCATCAGCTTCATACCGTCGTTCGGCTTGAGCGAGAGCCCGCCCGAGTCGAAGGTGATGCCCTTGCCGACCAGCACGACGTGCCCGGTGGCCCCGTCGGGGCGGTAGGACAGCTCGATCAGGCGGGGTGGGCGCACCGAGCCGGAACCGACGGCGATCAGCCCGCCGAACACGCCGGCGCGCAGCTCTTCTTCGACGCGCACCCGCAGCGAAAGACCCGACTCCCCGGCGATCTCCTTCGCCCGGTCGGCCAGCCAGGCCGGGCTCTTCTCCGCCGATGGGGTGTTTGCCAGGTCTCTGGCCAGCACCGTCGCCCGGGCGAGGGTCTCTCCGCGGCGAACCGCGGCCTCGTCGCCGCCGACGACGACCACGGCCGGTACGGCGGGCTTGCGGGCCGGTCCGCCGACGCGGAAGCCGTACGAGCCCAGCACGAGCCCCTCGGCGAACGCCTCCTGGGCGCCGTCGGGCGCTCCGATCATCAGCGCTTGGCGCCCCTTCGCGCGCCGGGTGAGCGCGGCGCCGACCCGGCGCAGCGCGCCCGCCGAGCCGTCGCCCGTGCCGTAGATCAGCACCTCGCCCATGCCGTCGCCGAGCCGGGCCTGGGTCGCGACGATCTCGCCGGGCTCGCCCTTCGCCTCGTGGTAGGCCAGCAGTTCGGCGACGTCCACCGGCAGCAGCGCGCCGAGCGCCGCGGCATAGCGGGGGTTTATCTCGGCGCCGTCGGAGCCGGCCGGGCGCATCGGAACGGCCAGCACGTCGGCCCAGGTGCCGGCCATATCCCATGGCGGGAAAGGACCGTCCACGGATCCGGCGACAACGGTCAGCTTCGTCTCGACGGGCACGATCTCTCCTGGGGTCCTGGTCTGTTGGGTTCCGCGTGCGCGGCGCCGTCGCCGCCGCCCGCCGCGACCGGCGCGAAAGCCGCTCCGAGCACGGCGATGGCCCCGGCTAGAAGGCCGGGGCCGTCGCCAAGCACGTGGGAGCGGCGGTCAGCCGACGACGTTCTTCAACGCGTCGCCGAGTTCGCTTGCCTCGTCGGCCGACAGTTCGACCACGAGCCGCCCGCCACCTTCCAGCGGGACACGCATGACGATTCCGCGCCCCTCCTTGGTCACCTCAAGCGGACCATCGCCTGTCCGCGGCTTCATCGCCGCCATGCGTGTATCCCCTTCCTGCCTAGGGCTGCCTGGGCCGTCGGGCGCCGTTGGCCGCGTGGCCGCCTGCCGCATCCGCATCATTGGTAATGCTTCATTATCTCGTCTTCCGAGCGCGAAGTGGTAACGATCAGCGTCCAGATCGGGCGTTTGAGATGGGAAGCTGACCTGGTGAACGCCCGATCCGCGCTTTTCGATCTCTACGGCGACCACCTGCGTGATCGCGGTGGCCGCGCGCCGATCGCCGCCGTGGTCAAGATGCTGTCCGCGCTGGGCATCGCCGCCCCCGCGGTGCGTACGGCGGTGTCCCGCATGGTGCGGCAGGACTGGCTGGAGCCCGTGCGGCTGCCGGCCGGGCCCCGCTACGCCCTTACCCCCAAGGCGGTACGGCGCCTCGACGAGGCCGCCCGCCGCATCTATCGCGACCTGCCGCAACCCTGGGACGGCCGCTGGCACCTGGTGGTCGTGCGGCGGGTCAAGGACCGGGCCAGGCGGACCCGGCTGCGGGCGGGGCTCGGCTACCTCGGTTACGCGCCGCTCGACGAGGCGGTGTGGATCAGCCCGCGCAGCGCTCCCGAGCTCGACGCGCTCCTCGACGCCGAGGAGGCCACGGCCGAGCGGTTCCACTCCGCGTACCAGGGAGACCAGTGCGATCTCGTCGCGCGGGCATGGGACCTGGACACGTTGGGCACGGCCTATGAGCGATGGCTGGCCTGGGCGCGAGAGACCGTGAAAGACTCCGGCGAACTGCCCGACGAGCAGGCCTTCGCGTTGCGCAGCACGCTGGTGCACGAATGGCGCAAGTTCCTGTTCCTCGATCCCGGGCTGCCCGCCGCTGTCTTGCCCCAGGACTGGCCCGGCACGGTCGCCGCCGCCTTCTTCGACGCGGAGTCGGCCCGGCTCTTGCCCGCCGCAGCCCGCTTCGTCGATCGTTGCCTCGACGAATGAGAGGGGAAGGAAAGCGGCGATGGCGCGGGTCCGCCCGCGCCGTGAGCATCCGATCAGGCGCTGAATCGTGAGCTGACTGGAGGAACCACGGTGTCCGATACCGTGCTGTACGACCTGAGGGACGGGGTGGCCGCGATCACCCTCAACCGGCCGGAGGCGATGAACTCGCTGACGGCCGAGATGAAAGTGGCGCTGCGCGCCGCGGTGGACATGGCCGCCGGCGACGACACCGTACGGGCGGTGCTGCTGGCCGGCGCCGGCCGCGCCTTTTGCGCCGGACAGGATCTCCGCGAGCACGCCGCCGCCCTGGAGGCGGGACAGGGGCTGGCCGGGACCGTCCAGGACCACTACAACCCGATCGTGCGGACGATCACGTCGATGCGCAAGCCCGTCGTCGCGGCGGTCGGCGGAGTCGCGGCCGGCGCCGGCGCCTCGCTCGCCTTCGCCTGCGATCTGATCGTCGCGTCGGAGCGCGCGTCGTTCACCACGGCGTTCACCAAGATCGGTCTCGCGCCCGACACAGGTATGTCCTGGACCCTGCAGCGGTTGGTCGGCCGGGCGAAGGCGGCCGAGCTGCTGCTGCTCGCCGATCCCGTGCCGGCGGCGCAGGCGCTCGAGCTCGGCCTGGTGAACCAGCTGGCGCCGGCCGACCAGCTCGACACGGTGGCCAGAGCGCTGGCCGGGCGGCTCGCGGTGGGGCCGACGGCGGCGTACGCGGCGGTGAAAGCGGCACTCGACCACGCGGCCACGCACGACCTTTCCGCCGCCCTGGACAAGGAGGCCGAGCTCCAGGACGCCCTCGCCGCGACCGCCGATCACGTGGCCGCCACCCGCGCCTTTCTGAAAAAGGAACAACCTGTCTTCGAAGGCCGCTGACGGCCGTCCTAAGCGAGGGCGCGGCGGGAGACGGTGGGCTGGCGGGTGCCCCTGATCGACGCGACCAT
>CALAED010000578.1 GCA_937891035.1 uncultured Thermomonosporaceae bacterium
GGCGTCGGTGGCGGCCAGCCGTCGCGACATGGAGTCTGAATCTGTGAGTACGCCCCCCGCCCTGCACCGGGCCATCGTCTGTGTCGACATCGAGCGCTTCACCGACGCGCGGCTGGCCGATTGGCAGCGGGCCGATCTGCGCAAAGGTCTGTACCGCACGCTGGAACGGGCGTTCGCGGCCGCTCAGATCCCGTGGGATGGCTACCGCGAAGACCGCGGCGACGGCGCGTTCTTCCTCATCCATCCCGACGTGCCGACGGCCCGGCTGGTCGAACGGCTGCCCTTCGAGCTGGCCGCCGAGCTGGCACGCCACAACCAAAGCGGCGAGGACAGGCAGGTACGCCTGCGGATCCGGGTCGCGGTGAACGCCGGCGAAGTGCGGATCGAGCACAAGGGCCAGCAAGGAGTCGTCGGCACCCCGCTCAACCTGGCGTTCCGCTTACTCGACGCCCCCGAGCTCAAGGCGGCGCTGCGCGCGGCCGAGGGGGCCGGCGACGTCGTGTTCATCACCTCGGACTGGTTCTACCACGAGATCATCCGGCATCGCCGCGCTGTCGGCCCGGCCGCCTACCGGCGGGTCCCCGTCACGATCAAAGAGGGCACGGTCGACGCCTGGATCTGCGCGTCCGACATCCAGCTGACCGCCGGGCGGGCCTATGGCGAACGGCTGCCCGCCATCGAGACGGCGCTCGCCTCCGCGGCAGCCACGCTGGCCGAGGCGCGGCGGCAACGGGCCCTGATCGTACGGAAGATCGCCTCCCCGGTGCCCGAAGTCCCCACGCACGACGGTGGACCGGCCGACCGGCTCGCCGCGCTGACCGCGTTGCGCGACAAGGGCCGCTGGACCGAGCTGCTCGCCGAGCTCGACGAGCTTGACCGGGCGGCCGGTGCCGCGGTCGAGTGGGCAAACGACGTGCGGCGCAACGTCGCCGAGCCGCTGGACCACCGCGATGAGCTGCGCGGCCGGCTCGGGGCCTACCAGTCGATGGCCTGCCGGCACGGGCACGCCGAAGACCCCGAGCTGGACGAGCTGTACCGGCGGGCCTACGACCTGCTCTGGACCGCTCCGTGCGATCTGATCGAGGCCGAGGCGGCGACCATGCGCTACGTACGGGCGAGCGTAGGGGGTTAGCGCGTGAGCATGCCGACGGGCGGACCGGGCGGACGCCGACGCTGCACCAGGCCCAACTGCCCCGGCACGATCTGGGCCGGGCATTGCGACTACTGCGGGTTCGCGCCGCCCAGGGACCCGACCCCGCGGCCGGCGGGGGTACGCGGTCGCGAGCCC
Source organism: uncultured Thermomonosporaceae bacterium (assembly GCA_937891035.1). GTDB lineage: Bacteria > Actinomycetota > Actinomycetes > Streptosporangiales > Streptosporangiaceae > CALAED01. The sequence goes on from CALAED010000578.1 coordinate 1,289, forward strand.
GGCCGGGAACAGGGCCGCGACCGCGACCTCGACCACAAACGAGACCGGGACCGAGACCGGGACCGGGACCGAGACCGCGTGCGCGGGTACCAACGTGAGCGCGCCGGTGGCACCGTCCCGCTGGCCGGCCCGGCGTTGTCCGGCGATTCGTCCGGCCCGGGTACGGGACGTACCCGGGCGTACGGCCCGTTCGAGCTGGCCCGCGTCCCGGCGATCCCCTACCGCGACCCGGAGGCGGCCGTCCTGCCGGTCGCGGAGGTGGCCGAGCACCGCCGCTTTTGCAGCGGCTGCAACCAGCCGGTGGGGCGCCGCCGCGACACGGCGCCGGCGCAAAGCGAGGGCGTGTGCTCCAACTGCCGGACGCGGTTCTCATTCACCCCCAAGCTGCGCAGCGGCGAGCTGGTGAGCGGGCAGTACGAGGTGCGCGGCTGCCTGGCGCACGGCGGCCTCGGCTGGATCTATCTCGCGCACGACAACAACGTCGGGCACTGGGTGGTGCTGAAGGGCCTGCTCGACACCGGCGCGGACGTCACCGACCTGCCAACGGCCGAGCGTGCCGCGCTGGCCCAGGTGAACCACCCGAACGTCGTCAAGATCCACAACTTCGTCCGGCATCCGCCACCCGGCGGGCGCGGCGGCGAGACCCAGAGCTACATCGTCATGGAATACATCGGCGGCCGGTCGCTGAAAGAGCTGGTCGAAGATCGGCAGCTCACCCATGGCGCCGGGACGATGCTCGAGGTCGAGCACGTCATCGCCTACGGGATGGAGATGCTGCGGGCGCTCGGCTATCTCCACGAAAAGGGCCTGCTCTACTGCGACCTCAAGCCCGCCAACGTCATGCAGTGCGAGCAGCGGCTCACCCTCATCGACCTGGGTGCGGCCCGGCCGATGACCGGCACAGCGGCCGGCACCCCGGTCTGGGGAACGCACGGCTACCGGGCGCCTGAGGTCGCCGAGGCCGGCCCGTCGATCGGCTCCGACCTCTACACCGTGGGCCGCACGATGGCGGTGCTGAGCTTCCCGTTCGACTTCACCGGCAGGTACGTCGACAGGCTGCCGCCGCGGGACGAGGTGCCGGTGCTCACGAGGTTCGAGTCCTATTACCGGCTGTTGCAGCGGGCCACCCATCCGGATCCGAGGCGGCGGTTCGAAAGCGCGGCTGAGATGGTCGAGCAACTCAACGGCGTGCTGCGCGAGGTGGTTTCGGCCCCCCGCAACTCAGAGCCCTGGCCGGTGCCCTCCACGCTGTTCGGCCGGGAGCGCCGGGCCGTCGGCACCGAGATCGCCGCGCCCGGCGACGGCGGGCCGGTGCTGGGGACGCTCAACGTGCGGGCCGCCGTCGCCGCGCTGCCCCCTCCCGTGGTCGCCGAGGCCGAAGAGACGATGTGGCCGCTCGCCGACCTGGCCACGCTCGCCACGCGCGAGCCGGCGGAGATCGTCGAGACGCTCTCCCGGCCGGCCGAGCAGCCCGCCGCCTTGGTCGTCGCCGCGCCCGAGGCACGTCTCGTCCTGACCGGTGCCCTGCTGGACCTGGGCCGGCCGGCCGCGGCCGAGGAGGTGCTCGACGAGCTCGCCGCGCTCAACGATCTTGACAAGACCTCGACGGTCGACTGGCGGGTCAGCTGGTATCGCGGGGTCGCCGCGCTCGCCGCCGGCCGCTGCGACACCGCGATGGAGCTGTTCGACGATCTCTACACCCGGATGCCGGGCGAGGCGGCGCCCAAGTTGGCGCTGGCGTTTTGCTGCGAGGGGGCCGGCGACCTGGCGGAGGCGTCCCGGCGCTACGAGAGCGTCTGGCGGACCGATCGCGGCTATGTCAGCGCGGCCTTTGGGCTGGCCAGGGTGCGCCTGGGCATGGGTCTGCGTACCGACGCGGTGGCCGCGCTCGACGATGTGTCCTCGCTGTCCAGCTACTACGGTGCCGCGCAGTTGGCCGCCATGGCGGCGGCGGTCCGCGGCCGCCCGCCCGCCGAGCTCACCGAGGAGGACTTGCTGGCGGCCGAGAAACGGCTGGGGGAGTCGCGTATCGTCGATGCGGAGCGGCGTGGCCGACTCGCCGCCGAGCTGCTGGAGGCCGGGCGCGCGTGGCTGCTGGCCGGTGGGACGCCACGTCCGGATGGCTCGCTGCTCGACGCCCCGCTCACGGCCGATGGGCTGCGCCGCGCGCTCGAGCGCACCTACCGTATGCTCGCCCGGCACGCCGAGGACGGTGACGCCAAGCACGCGTTGGTGACCACGGCCAACAGGGTGCGCCCGAGAACATGGGTGTGAGCGTGAACGCCACGACCCGGTCGGGGGACTAACGGTCATGGCGCCCCCCGTCCGTCTCGACCGAGCTGGAGCCGAAGCCATGAGCGACTCCGTCAATGATCGTCCCGACTTCCGGATCGAGATCCACCAGAACAAATACCTCACGGCCGGCGACACCCAGGTCCACGCCATCGTGATGGTCGAGGCCGAAGGCGGCCCTGCGGCCATGACGGCCCGCGCCCCCGGGGCGGCCGAGGTCATCATCGTCGATACGTCGGCGTCGATGGCGGGTGAGCGGTT
>CALAED010000579.1 GCA_937891035.1 uncultured Thermomonosporaceae bacterium
TGTTCCGGTCCCGCGTGATCAAGCTCATCGAGCGTCCATGACTTGCCCATACGTCGATCATGCGGGGCGGGGCGGCCTGAGCGCATCGGAATCGCGCGCCGAGCCGGCGGGAGCGGGCTGCCGAGCAGGCCGATCGTGCCCGGACCGGGAAGTTATGGCCGATAGTCAGCGCCGCGACGAGACCGCCGACGTGGGATGAAGGTCCGGCAGCCCGAACGTGCGGAACAGGCCGGTGTCGAAGAACGCGCCGACATGTGTGATGCCCTCGGTGGTGAGCGTGAGGACCTGCAGGGAGTGCGCGCCGTGCACGCCGTCATCCCGGCGCTTGTAGAGCCCGAACGCCGGCTGCCCATTGGCCGCCGTGGGCATCAACCGCAGGTCACCGGCACCGGGGGCGCACTGGCGGGCGACGCAGACGCCGATGTCCTCCCGCCCGCGGAACCAGGACAGGTACGGCGGCATCTCCCAGACCGCGTCCTCTGTGAACAACTTCACCAGCCCGGCGATGTCCGCGTTCTCGAACGCCGCGACGTACCGATCGAGGATCGCACGCTGCTCGCGGTCGGTGGGCTCGACGACATCGTCCTCGGTCGCCGCCACCTCTTCGAGCTGGCCGCGGGCCCGCTGCAGCGCGCTGTTGATCGCGGCGGTCGACGTGTCGAGGAGGTCCGCGACCCCGGCAGCCCGCCACTTCAGCACGTCGCGCAGGATCAGTACGGCGCGCTGCCGGGGTGGCAGATGCTGCAACGCGGTGATGAGAGCCAGCCGCAGGCTCTCGCGCGACGCGACGATCGCGGCGGGGTCGGCCGGGGCGCCCTCGGTCAACGCGTCGGGGATGGGCTCCAGCCAGGCCACCTCCGGCGCCTGGGTCAGCTGCCCGCCCGGCGCGTCGCTGCGTTCGGCCAGGTCGGATGGCATGGGCCGGCGGTCCCGCTGCTCGAGCGCGGTCAGGCAGGTGCGGGTGGCGATCCTGTAGAGCCAGGTGCGCAACGACGACCGGCCTTCGAAGCGGTCATAGGCCCGCCAGGCCCGCAGATACGTCTCTTGGACGAGATCTTCGGCGTCATGGACCGAGCCGAGCATGCGGTAGCAATGCGACAGCAGTTCGCGCCGAAAGGGGTCGGCGAGACGCTGGAAGTCCTCCTGCTTCGGCATTTCCGCACCTTTCGCGGTACTCCCCGTTCGATTCGACTGTAGGTGACATCCGCGGACACGCGGCCCGTTTTCGTCCTGCCACCTAGTCCGGGGTGCCCAGCAACGGGACACGTCGCCGATCGAGATCCGCCGTTCATGACATCGCCTCTCCCGTGTCGTACGCATGCCGTCACGGGGACAGACGTCCGAACAGCCATGGGTCATCGCACGGGGGCCGACAATCTGTGCCGGCGACCATTGCCGACATGGTGCCGCCGTGCCGTACTGACGGCCAGGTGGTAAGGACCGGCGTTCAAAGGCCAGGAGTCGGCCGCCTATAGAACCGGGTCCGCGACGCACGGAGGCATGCGAAACCCGATCTGTGGCCGACACCAAAACCCTTGACGTAGCGCGACTAACGCCGCGGCGAGTTGCCGAGGGCGCCTGGATGCATTTTGGCGTAGTGCTCGGTCAGCACGGCACTCGCCTGGCCGGGCCGGTAAGCGACCGTCCGCTGGCATATCTGGCATCGCACGACCGGAAGGCGCGTAACGGTCACAGGGAAACGAGAAGAAGCCGATTTACTCATCACTACTTATCATGCCAGGTCTGTGTGGGATGTCAGCACGCGGGGGGCCTCGAATCTGATTTTCTCGGAATCTGGACGCAATAGATTGTAGAACAATCAGTAACATAACCCCCACATGTGGATAAGTTGCTGGTCAAGAGGTTCATCTCGTTGGAATCTCCCGAATCGAATGCGTGACCTCGGGCGCGGCGGGGTGATCCCCGCTGCGGTCGTGGCACGGTTGCGGGGCGCCCGGTACCTCGCGGTATCTCGCGGTACGTTGGTTTTGCGTCGGCGGTGCGCCAGGGTACGGCTTCGGCCGCCGGGTTAAACTCCGCATCGTGCGACGGTTGAACAGCACGCTTGTGGTGATCGCCGGCGAGGGCGCGGACCGGGTCGTCGCCGGGCTCGATGGCCTCCACAACGTCCGCGCCGTCGTCGCCGGCGACCGGCCCGTGACCGAGATGACCGAGATCGTGACCAGGGCGTCGGTGACGTATGTGGTCTACGACTCCGATCCGCTGGCAGGCGTCAGAGACGCGTGGGTGGATTACTTCGACGAGACCGCTCCGGTCGGGGGGCTCGAGGTCGCGATCGAGACCATGATCCACGCTCTCCGCGCCGAGGCCGCGGTGCTGCCCGACTACTACATCGTGCTCGAACCCCAGGACATGCCGCCGACTCGACGGCACTGGTGGCTCGGCGTGCTGGCCGGGACGGCGCCCAGCCGGATCGTGCCCGCGCCCGCCTCCGTCGACGCCGTACGCACGTCCCTGGCGAACCTGGTGGCCGGCCGCTGGTGGCCGGAGCCGGCCGACGGTTGGCTGCGCGAACTGCCGCGCGTCGTCCCTGATCGGGCCGGCATCGGCTGAAGCGGCGCCGGTCACCCGACCAGGCCGCCGTCCTGAGCCGCCGTCCTGAGCCGCCGTCCTGAGCCGCCGTCCTGAGCC
>CALAED010000580.1 GCA_937891035.1 uncultured Thermomonosporaceae bacterium
GGTGGCTCGCGCCGTGAACCACATGACCCACGTCTTTGGGACGCCTCACAAGGGCACCTCATCCCCCGAACAGGTCGTCTTCTGCCAAGACGCGGCCAGCGGCCTGCGTGCGATCATCGCGATCCACTCCACCGCGCTGGGCCCCTCGCTCGGCGGCACCCGCTTCTATCCCTATCTTGACGAGGGAGAGGCGCTTGCCGACGTGCTCAACTTGGCACGCGCCATGGCGTACAAGAACGCGATCGCGGGCCTCGACCACGGCGGCGGCAAGGCCGTGATCATCGGCGACCCCGCCACGGACAAGTCCGAGGCGCTGCTGCGGGCCTACGGCCGGTTCGTGCAGTCGCTGGGCGGCCGCTACTACACCGCCTGCGACGTCGGCACCTACAGCGAGGACATGGACATGATCGCCCGCGAGTCCGCGTACGTCACCGGGCGGACGACGGCGCACGGCGGCGCCGGGGACTCGTCGGTCCTGACGGCGTACGGCGTGTTCCAGGGCATCAAGGCGGCGGCCGAGCACATGTGGGGCACCCCGTCGGCGCGCGGCCGGCGGGTCGGTGTAGAGGGCGTCGGCAAGGTGGGCCGCAGGCTCGTGGATCAGCTGCGCGAGGATGGCGCCGACGTCGTCATCTGCGACGTCGATGAGCGCGCCATCGAACGGGTCCGCGCCGTCCATCCCGAGGTCGAGGTCGTGCCCGACAACGCGGCCCTGATCCGCTCCGACATCGACGTCTACGCGCCCTGTGCGCTCGGCGGGTCCCTCGACGACGACACGGTGGAGACGCTGCGCGCGAAGATCGTCTGCGGCGGCGCCAACAACCAGCTCGCCCACCCCGGCATCGAAAAGCAGCTCGCCGATCGCGACGTCCTGTACGCGCCGGACTACGTGGTGAACTCCGGCGGTGTCATCCAGGTGGCCGACGAGATCGGCGGATTCGACTTCGAGCGCGCCAAGTCACGGGCAACGAAGATCTTCGAGACGACCAAGCGCATCTTCGCGCTCGCCGCCGATGAAGGCGTTCCGCCCGCAGTGGCCGCCGACCGCCTGGCGGAGCGACGTATGTCCGATGTCGGACGGCTTCGCGGCATATGGCTTCCGTAGTCGCCGGCGGAGACATAGTGATCTGGCTCTCACATAAGGGGCCTCGCTCCTTTGCCGCATGGAGAAGTAGCCGCGAATCCCTGGTCAACCGTGCCGCAGGTCAGGTGGTCACAGAGCACCCTCTACACTTGGCCTGGAGGTTCCAAGCGCAGTGCCACCGCCTATACGGCGTACCGAGCCGGGCGCAAAACGGGTACGGTTGTATCCGGGGTTGACGCCAGGACAACAGCGTCAACTGGTTAGGCGTACGCGAGCGTTGATGGGGCCGGAGGGTCCTGACCATCGAGGGGGTCGAGCCAATGGGGCGCGGCCGAGCCAAGGCCAAGCAGGTGAAGGTTGCCCGCCGTCTGAAGTACAACAGCGGCGGCACGGATCTCGACCGCCTGAAGGAGGAGCTGGGAGTCGCGGAGTCCTCTGACAACGACGCCTATGACGACTCCGACTACGACGATCTCGCCGACAAGTACTCCGACTACGCAGACGATTACGGCGAAGGCAAGGACGGCAAGCCAGCCGGGTAGCTCGGGGCTTTATGGGGGCCGTGTGGTCGCGAGCAGAGCTCGCTCCCCACGGCCCTCGCTGTGCTTGCCCGGGGGGACGACCCCCCGGAACCCCCCGATGTGGGGGCTCCGCCCCCACGCCCCCGCGCCGTCCGGGGTTCGTGCCGGACACAACACGATGGAAGTGGCATTAGCGGCCCGGCCCACACGCCCCCGCCGGTTCCGGGGTGCGGGGCTCAGGTGTCGGTGATGCGGGTGGAGCCGGCGCCTGGGGTGATCTCGCCGATGATCCAGCTCGGGAGTCCGCGGTCGGCCAGGAGCCGGACGGCGGCGTCGGCGGAGTCCGGCGCCACGATCGCGGCCATGCCGACCCCCATGTTGAAGGTCTTGTCCATCTCGGCGGGCGGGATGCCGCCGTACGACCGCAGCACCGAAAAGATCGCGGGCGGAGTCCAAGCGTCGCGGCGCAGCACTGCGTCGACCGTGCGCGGCAGCGCGCGGGCCAGGTTGGCCGCCAGCCCGCCGCCGGTGATGTGCGCGAAGGCCCGGACGGCGCCCGTGGCCGCGAGCGCGAGGCAGTCTTTGGCGTAGATCCTGGTCGGGGTGAGCAGCTCTTCGCCGAGCGGGCGGGTCAGCTCGGGCGGCGTTGCGCCGAGTGGCAGATTCGCTTCGCGGAGGACGTGGCGGACCAGCGAAAAGCCGTTGGAGTGCACGCCTGAAGACGCCAGCCCGACCACGGCGTCGCCGGGCCGCACCCGGTCGGGCCCGAGGACGCGATCGGCCTCCACCACACCGGTCGCCGCGCCCGCGAGGTCGTATTCGTCGGCGGCGACCATGCCGGGGTGCTCGGCGGTCTCGCCGCCGACGAGCGCGCACCCGGCCTGGCGGCAGCCTTCGGCGATGCCGGCGACGATCGCCGCGATGCGCTCCGGCACGACCTTGCCGCAGGCGATGTAGTCGGTGAGGAACAGCGGCTCTGCTCCGCACACCACGAGATCGTCGGCGACCATCGCGACCAGGTCGATGCCCACGGTGTCGTGGCGGTCCAGTCGCTGGGCAAGCAGGACCTTGGTGCCCACGCCGTCGGTCGAGGTGGCCAGCAGCGGGCGCCGGTAGCCTTTCAGGGCCGAGGCGTCGAACAGCCCGGCGAAGCCGCTCGCCTCGTCGACGACCTCGGGGCGGCGGGCCCGGGCCAGCGACGCCTTGATCAGCTCGACGGCCCTGTCTCCGGCCGCGATGTCGACCCCGGCGGCCTCGTAAGTGCTCATCGCCGCCCCCGGCTCATGGGGTCTTGGCGGCGGCTTCGAGGAGGTACTTGCCGCGCGCCGACTCCTCGACCGGGATCGGGTACTCGCCGTCGAAGCAGGCCCGGCACAGGCGGTCCTTGTTCTGGCGGGTGGCCGCGATCAGCTCGTCGAGTGAGATGTAGCCGAGCGTGTCCGCGCCCAGCGAGGCGCGGATCTCTTCCACCGACAGGTTGCCGCCGATCAGCTCGGCCCGGGTGGGGAAGTCGATGCCGTAGAAGCACGGCCAGACCAGCGGCGGGCTCGAGATCCGTACGTGCACCTCGGCCGCCCCGGCCTCGCGCAGCATGCGGACGATCGCGCGCTGGGTGTTGCCGCGCACGATCGAGTCGTCGACCACGACGAGTCTCTTGCCCTCGATGTTCTCGCGCAGCGGGTTCAGCTTGAGCCGGATGCCGAGCTGCCTGATGGTCTGCGACGGCTGGATGAACGTGCGGCCGACGTAGGAGTTTTTGACCAGTCCCTGGCCGTAGGGGATCCCGGACGCCTCCGCGTAGCCGATCGCCGCCGGCGTGCCGGACTCGGGCGTCGGGATGACCACGTCGGCTTCCACCGGGTGCTCCCTGGCCAGCCGGCGGCCCACCTCGGCCCTCGTCGCCTGGACGCTGCGGCCGGAGATCGTGGTGTCGGGCCGGGCGAGATAGACGTACTCGAACAGGCAGCCCTTCGGGCGCGCCGGGGCGAAGCGCCGCGATCGCACCCCGTCGGCGTCGATCGCGACCAGTTCGCCGGGCTCGATCTCCCGAACGAAGGTGGCCCCGACGATGTCGAGCGCGGCCGTCTCGGATGCGACCACCCAGCCGCTCTCCAGCCGGCCGAGCACCAGCGGGCGCACCCCCTCGGGATCACGGGCGGCGTACAGCGTCCGCTCGGTCATGAAGACCAGCGAGTACGCGCCGCGCACGTCCGGCAGGACCTCGGCCGCGGTCACCTCGAGCTCGTGACCGGCGCCGCCTGAGCCGTTCGCCAGCAGCGCGGTCAGCACTTCGGTGTCGCTGCTGCCGCTGAGCCGCCCGGGCGCCAGCCGCTTGGCCAGCTCGGGGGTGTTGATGAGGTTGCCGTTGTGCCCGAGGGCCAGGCCGCCGTGCTCGGTGGACTGGAACGTCGGCTGGGCGTTCTCCCACGTGGGGGAGCCGGTCGTCGAGTAGCGGCAATGCCCGATCGCGATGTGCCCGCGCAGCGTGTTGAGCACCGACTCGTCGAAGACCTGGGCCACCAGGCCCATGTCCTTGAAGACCACGATCCGGGTGCCGTCGCTGACCGCGATGCCCGCGGACTCCTGGCCACGATGCTGCAGCGCGTACAGCCCGTAGTAGGCGAGCTTGCTCACCTCCATCGTCGCCGCCGCGCTGGGGGGCACCCATACGCCGAAGACGCCGCAGGCGTCCCGGGGAGCCCGTTCGACGTCGAGGTCGTTGCTCAGCCGTCCATCACCACCGTGGGCCACGTGGCTCAGTCTAGGCGCCGCTTGACGATGGTCGAGCGAAGGCCTTAACCGACTTTTGCCTGGCCGGGCGACGCTCCTGAGTGGCACGCGGGAACTCTTGAGGCAACACTCGGCGGGCTAAGGAGGTACGGATGACGTTGCGCGCCTACCGGCCGTACCTCACGGCGCCGCCGCCGCGACGCGGTCTGGGCGTCACCGCGCTGGTGATCGGCATCCTGGCCGTCCCGACGCTCGCGTTGTGCGGGATGGGCCTCGTGGTCGCGCTCGCCGGCCTGGTGGTCGGCGGCATCGCCGTCGCCCGCCGGAACGGCCGGAAGTACGCGATCAGCGGCATCATCATTTCGGCGTTGACGCTGATCCTCGGCGGGGTGGGGGCGTCATGGTTCCTCGCCCAGGCTCGCGAATGCGCCGATACGGCGAAATATCCGAACGCCGACGCCAGGGAACGGTGCGTTGAGGACAGGTTCCCGTTCATCAGCACGACCCGGACCGCGGCGCCCTGACGCTTTACGCGAGGGGGAGCAGGCCGGACAGGTCCGCCCTGGCGCCGCTGGCCCGCACCCGCCCGTCGGCCACGGCGGCCGCCCAGGTGAGGCGGCCCGTGGCCAGCCGGATCCAGGTCGCCGCGTCCATCTCGATCAGGTTGGGCGGGGTCCCCCGAGTGTGCCGCGGGCCGTCGACGCACTGCACGGCCGCGTACGGCGGAATGCGCACCTCGACGGACTTGCCCGGCGCGCGGTCCGCCAGCCGGTCGAGCAGGAAGCGCACGGCGCCGCGGACCACCGGACGGGCCGGCTCGGCGCCCACGTCATAGGCGGCCAGCACCGCGTCCAGGCAGCCGCGCCGCAGGCCGTCGGCCGTGTCGGGACCGGTGTAGGGGCCGCGGCCGACAGCGGTCAGTTGCGCGTCGAGCATGGCTCGGGTCAGCTGCGTGCGGGACATCGCCTTGACGCTACATCGCAGGCCGGGCGGGCGGCGGCCAAGAAACGCGCCGACCATGATCCCCCCATCCCCCGGTCATGATCGTCAACACTCGGGCCGGCGTGCCCACCGAGCACATGATTCGTGGTAGACGAGGATGACCGCTCGGCCCTCGAGCGCTCCGGGTCACTTACGTCCCGGCCATTCCATCCGTACTTGCGACGTGTGAGGAGGCGCGTGTGCGGACCTCGACGAGGAGGCTGCCGGTCGTCATCGCGACGGCGGCGGCACTCACCGTGGCGATCGCCGGGCCGGTCGGAGCCCGCCCGGGGCCAGAGCCAGGACCGGGTCCCGCTGGGCCCGGGGGTCCCAAGCCGATTCCGCGACCTCCCGTGCGGGTGGAGTACGCGACCGACGGGACCGGGATCCAGGGCCAGTTCATCGTCACCTTGCGGGGCGGCGTGCCGGCCACCGCGAAGGCCGCGAAGTACAAGTCGCTGCACCGCTACGGACACGTCCTGAACGGGTTCGCCGCCCGGCTTTCGGCCGCCGAGTTGGAGCGGCTGCGCGGCGACGGCGACGTCGCGGCGATCGAGCAGGACCGGATCTACCGCGCGACGACGACCCAGTCCAACCCGACGTACGGCCTGGATCGCATCGACCAGCGCTCGTTGCCGCTGGACAACAGGTACACCTACTCGAGCACCGGCTCGGGCGTGCACGCCTACGTCATCGACACCGGCATCGAGACCGCGCACCCGCAGTTCGGCGGCCGTGCCGACGTCGCGTTCGACGGCATCGGCGACGGGATGAGGGGTCAGGACTGCAACGGCCACGGTACGCACGTCGCGGGCCTCATCGGCGCGAAGACCTACGGCGTGGCCAAGAACGTCAAGCTGCACGCGGTCCGGGTGCTCGATTGCGACGGCACCGGCACGCTGTCGGGCATCATCAACGGGGTGAACTGGGTCAGAGGACACAAGGCCGGCAAGGCGGTGGCCAACATGTCGCTCGGCGGCGGCAAGTCCACCGCGCTGAACACCGCGGTCACTGCGCTGTCCAAGGCGGGGGTGTTCCTGACGGTCGCGGCGGGCAACGACGGCGGGGACGCGTGCGAGACCTCGCCGGCGAGCGCCGGCTGGGTGGAGGCCACCGGCGCCACGAACTCCAGGGACGCCCGCATGAGCTGGTCGAACTTCGGCGGCTGCGTGGACATCTACGCCCCGGGCAGCAACGTGTGGTCGTCCTTCGTGGACGGCGACACCGCAATGCTCAGCGGCACGTCCATGGCCGCCCCGTTCGTGACCGGCGTGGCCGCGCTGTACAAGGGGGCGAGGGGCGACGCGTCCTTCTCCACGGTGCAAGGCTGGCTGCACGCCAACGCCGGAGCGAAGGTGACGGGCTTGCCCGCCGGATCCGGATCACACAACCGACTGCTCTACAAGAGCTCCTTGTAGCCGGCCGGGGCAGCCGGCCAGACGAGAATCGCGCGGGCTCGATCGGGCCGGCGCGGCGCGAGAGCCACCGCTTGATCACGGCACCCACCGGGGTCATCGACCCGCTGTGATCAAGCGGTGGTTTTTCCATGTGCTGGATAACCTTTGAGGTCACTGATGTCGGGGTTTACGCCGGTGGCTCTGTGAGATCTGCGGCAGAGCGGGGCAGAGCGGTCTATTCTCTATGGCGGATCCGGGTCGAGAGAGGAGAGCGTGTGCAGATCCCGAGCACGACCGTACGACTCCGATTTTGCTCGGTCATCGCCGCCGTCGCCACCGCGGCGGCGGTCATGCTGACCCCGTCCAGCGCGGGCGCCGCACCGGCACGCACGGCAATCCCCCAAAGCCCCGCGGACACCTACGACAAGCTCACCGCTCAGATCGGCAAGTTGGAGAAGCAGTACGGCGGCGAGCTCGCCAAGCTGCGCGACGCCCAGTACGGCCTCAAGCGCGCCTTCACCAAGGCCGACCGGCTAGAGGCCGAGCTCAAAGGGGCGCGGGAACTGGTCGCCCAGATGGCCGCGTCCCGTTACATGAACGGTGGGATCGAGCCCGAGGTCGCCATCTTGGCCGCCGGCGACCCCAGCACGGTCATCGACGGCGCTGCCCTCGCCACCCATCTGTCGCAGGCCAAGGCCGCCCGCGTCCGGCAGATCCAGAGCCTGATCGCCCAGCAGCAGGAGGCGCAAAAGCACGCCGAGGAGAAGGTGGAGGCGTTCAAGCGCACGGTCCGCAAGCTGGAGAGCCAACGTGACCGGGTGCGCACGCTGCTGGCCAAGTTCAAGCCCTCGTCCCAGGTGATCGGGGCCAGCGGGCTCACCGGGCGCATGATCAACGTGCGCACCGAGATCGACCGGCGCTTCGGACCGTTCCCAGTGATCGGCTGCCTGCGGCCGGGCGATCCGCAGGACCACGGCTCAGGTCGCGCCTGCGACTTCATGGAGAGCACCGGCGGCGCCATGCCGACCGCCGACCGGCAGCGGCACGGCGATCAGGTGGCCGAGTGGGTGATCGCCAACGCCGGCCGGCTCGGCGTCAAGTACGTCATCTGGCGGCAGCGCATCTACGACATGCGCAGCCCCGGCTGGGATTCCATGGAAGACCGCGGCAGCGTCACCGCCAACCACTACGACCACGTTCACGTCTCGGTCTTCTGACGCGGTCGCGCACGTCCGGCGTGGCGCGGCTCGTGGGCGCGGCTGGGCGTGGTCTGGCTCTCGTGGGCACGGCTCGTGGGCGTGGCGCGCCGGGTCAGCCCATGTAGTTGGGAAGCGTGACCTGGTGGGCTTGGCGCAGCTCGGCCAAGGGGATGGAAAACAGGTCCTGGAGTTCGAGCGCGTCGCCGCCGATCACGCCGAGCCGGCGGACCGGCACCCCGCCGGCCTCGCACAACGCCGTCAGCCGTCCCTCGCCGCCGGGCCGTACGGCGACGACCGCGCGCGCTACCGACTCGCTGAACAGCTCGGCGAACGGGTCTTCCCGCAGGGCGATCCGGCAGCCGAGCCCGCCGCGCAGGCATGACTCGACCAGCGCCTGAGACAGACCGCCGTCGGACAGGTCGTGGGCCGCGGCGAGGATGCCCTCGCGGGCCCCGGCGACGAGCACGGACGCCAGCGCCTGCTCGGCGGCGAGGTCCACCAGTGGCGGCAACCCGCCCAGGTGGCCGTAGACGACGTGCGCCCACTCCGACCCGCCGAACTCCTCGCGGGTTTGGCCAAGCAGCATCAGCGAGGCCCCTTCGGTAATGAAGGCCATCGACAGCCGCCGCCGTACGTCGTCGAGCACGCCGAGCACGCCGATCACCGGCGTCGGGTTGATCGCCGTGCTGCCGGTCTGGTTGTAGAAGCTGACGTTGCCGCCGGTCACCGGCGTGCCGAGCGCGTGGCAGGCGTCGGCGAGACCCTCGACCGCGCGAGCGAACTGCCACATGACGCCCGGATCCTCCGGGGAGCCGAAATTGAGGCAGTTGGTCACGGCGAGCGGGCGCGCCCCAGTGGCCGCCACGTTGCGGTACGCCTCGGAGAGAGCGAGCTGGGCACCGGCGTATGGGTCGAGCCGGGCGTAGCGGCCATTGCCGTCCAGCGACAGCGCGATGCCAAGACCGCCCTGGTTCTCGTCGTCCTCGTCGCGGGCGGTGTCGCGGAGGCGCAGCAGGCCCGCGTCATCCGGCATGGCCAGCACCGTGTTGCCCAGCACGTACCTGTCGTACTGCGTCGTCAACCACGACTTGTCGGCGAGGTTCGGGGACGCCGCCAGCCACAGCACGGTCTTGCGCAGTTCGTCGGCGTCGCCCGGCCTGGGCAGCCGGCCCGTCCCGTCGGCCTGCAGGCTCGCCAGGTCGGCGGGCGGTTCGTACGGCCGCTCGTACACGGGGCCCTCGTCGGCCGCGGTCCCCGGCGGGAGATCGACGATGACCTGGCCCCGCCACGTCATCTGGAGCGTCGGGCCGTCGGTGACCTCGCCGATGACGGTGGCCGGCACCTCCCACTTGGCGCAGATCTCGAGGAACCGCTCCACGTTGGCCGGCTCGACGACGGCCATCATGCGTTCCTGCGACTCGCTCATGAGGATTTCCTCGGGCCGCAAGGTGGCGTCGCGCAGCGGCACCCGGTCGAGGTCTACGCGCATTCCGCCGGTGCCGGCGGCGGCCAGCTCGGTGGTGGCGCAGGAGATGCCGGCGGCGCCGAGGTCCTGGATGCCGACGACCAGTCCCTCGCCGAACAGCTCCAAGCTGCATTCGATCAGCAGCTTTTCCATGAACGGGTCGCCCACCTGGACCGACGGCCGCTTCCGCGCCGACTCCTCGTCGAAGGTCGCGGACCGCCGGCTGTTTTGCGCCGCCGCGCCGGCGTACAC
>CALAED010000581.1 GCA_937891035.1 uncultured Thermomonosporaceae bacterium
TCGCTCAACATGCTCGAGATCGTTCGAGGCTCGCCTCTCGAAGCCCATCCGCCGCCCGGCGTCTGTTTGTACGGCGTCGCGCCGTGGGCGTACTGCTACGCGTGGAACGCGCCGCCATGGCGATCGGGCTTCGCCGAAGTGCTGCGAGATGTCGAGCTGGCTAGACCTCGGCCAGAACTTCACGAAGGTCCCGTATCCGGTAGTCGGCGGCGCACTGCCTGAACGGAAATTCAGGGTGGGCATAGAGATACGAGAGCCCGCCGGCTACGAGTTTGAGCTCCATGTCGCTGGGGGAATCGCCGATGAAGATTAGTTCTTCGTAGCGGGCCGGGCGCTCGGCCAGGTAGTCGCGGAGAGCGTCGGCCTTGCTCTTGATCGCGTCGGCCATGTGCTGGTCGACGGCGAAGGTTTTGTCGTACGGGAAGTGTGATTCGAGCTCGAGTGCCTTGATGAACAGATCCAGCGTGGCCTCTCGGGTATTGGAGATAAGGATTTGATCATTCCTTGCCGAGATCGCCGAAAGGACTTCCGCCGCATGCGGCGTGGGCTGGAGATGCTGATATTGTAGCTGTGGATTGGACTCGGAGAGCTCAAAGCACTCCTCCTGAAGTTGCATCGCGCGATCATAATTATGCTCACCGAGCAGCCAGAGGAAGTACTCATACCACTTCCGTCCATAAAGGAGTTGACCGTCTTCATAAGTGAAGCACTCACGAACCCCGTTGCTTCGCAGGACTTTGTTGGATATGTCGACAACAGCTCGGTCGTTGCCCCGTTCGAGGGTCCCGTGCAGGTCCCAGACGAAGAGCTTCAAGACGACTCCAGTGTGCAGGAAGGATGGCAGAGAATATGCGGTAATGGCACTAAAGAAGTAGGCGTTCGAGGAGCTTAACAGGCACCGCGTCGCGCCGCAGAGCATCCACGGACTTTGCTATGGCGGCGAAGTCGCTTTTAGTAACTACCAAGTGTGGACTTAAGGACGCTCAGAAACGTGTGGATATCAATGTAACGCCGTTGTGGCCACACGGCGGGTCGCAAAGCTTGACCTCGCAAACATGGTCATGATGCGCCGGGGACTTCGCGCCGCTGTTTCGTGCGCGCGTCGGCGGCGCCCTCCACCAGGGCTGGATCCGCCGCGCCGACGAGCCGGCCGCATTTATCCTGGGCGGTGAAAAGGGGCAGAACAGCGAAACACGGCATGAGGGAGCCAGATGCCGAGCAGGACAGAGATCACCGCGAGACTGTCGCACCTCGCGGCGCGGATCCTGGCCGATCATCCGGACGGTCTCTCGCCTCGGGAGCTGTGGTCGCGCATTGTCGGCGGCTATCCGGAGGTGGATCAGGATTGGGCGACCGCCGGCACCGGAACGACGACGGCCGAGCAGAATTTCAACTTCTACAGCATCGATCTCGTCAAGGCAGGCTGGCTCGCCAAGATCGACGGGCGGTGGCACCTGACCGGCATCGGCCGGCACGCGCTGGCTGAATACGACACCCCGGCCGAATGGTGGCAGGGCGCGCGTGACGGCAATCGGTTCTGGGAAATCAATCGAGACCGATTCCAGCTGGTCGAAAGACTGCTCGCCGGTTTCCCCGAGGGCCACTGGGTCGCCGTCGGTGATCTGGCCTCGTTGGTGGATGTGCCCGCGGATCGGATCGCGCGGTACTTGCGGGGAGTCCGTCCGGAGGGCTGGCACCTGGTGCTCGAGGACAACGGTGCGCTGCCGCGGGACGCCTATCTCACGGAGTTGGAGCGCGCGGAGATGCTGCGCATTCTTTCCGGAGAAGGCATCGACGTCGTGACCGGCTCGGCTTGGTCGGGCCGGCGGATTCCGTTGGAGGACCTGCGTCAACTGCTCGACGAAGAGGCCTTCGAGCAAGACGCGGACGTCCCACGTCGCGCATGGTTGATCCGGGGCTCCGACGTGCGGCGCACCAATCTCGTCCAGGTGCTGTGGCTGCCCGAGGGAGTGTGCTCGCTGCCCGCCGACCGGCTGCCCGACCTGCCGCCCGGCGTCGATCGCGACCAGGTCAAGAGCGCGGTCGAGGCGGCGTACTCCGCGAGCGACGCGGCCAAACGGGCACAGCTTGCCGCCGAGTACCACGCCTTCCTGTCCCGCATGCGGGAGGGCGACCTCGTGGCGACCAACGACGGCTCGCGGGTATACCTGGGCTTCATCACCGGCCGGCCGACGTACGTGTCGAGCGTGGGTAACACGTCCAACCTGCGGCGCGCTGTCGAGTGGCGCAACCGCGACAAGCCGCTTGACTACCTGGAACTTCCCGACGACATGTCGGCGCGGCTGGGCAACCCGGACGTCGACCTGATCGAGCTGACGGAGTTCGTCGGCGATCTGGAGCGGCTCCTCGGCGAGGAGCGGGGGCAGGCCGTCACCGAGGCCGAGTTCCGGCTGCCGGACGCGACCGCCGAGCTGGCCGAGTCCCTGCTGATCAGCGGGGACTGGCTGCGGGAATGCGTGGAACTGCTCCGCGACCGGCCGCAGCTGGTGTTCTACGGCCCGCCGGGCACGGGCAAGACCTACGTCGCCCAGGCGCTGGCCGACCACCTGGCCGGCGGCAAGCCGGAGAACGTCCAGCTCGTCCAGTTCCACCCGGGCTATTCGTACGAGGATTTCTTCGAGGGTTACCGGCCGCGCCCGACTGCTGCCGGGGTCGGCGTGTCCTTCGAGTTGACCCGAGGGCCGTTGCGCCGGCTGTCCGAGGCCGCCAGATCCCATCCCGGCGAGCCGCACGTGCTGATCATCGATGAGATCAACCGGGGCAACCTGGCGAAGATCTTCGGCGAGCTGTACTTCCTGCTGGAGTATCGCGGCAAAGCGGTCAATCTGCTGTACGGCTCCGACGAGGGACGCGGGTTCACGCTGCCGCGCAATCTGATCGTGCTGGGCACGATGAACACCGCGGATCGCTCGATCGCCCTGGTGGACGCGGCGATGCGGCGCCGGTTCTCGTTCGTCGAACTGCACCCGAGTGAGGAGCCGGTCGCCTCGCTGCTGCGCCGCTGGCTCGCCACCCGGGAGCTGCCCGACGCCGCGGTCCGGTTGCTGGATGAGCTCAACGCGCGCATCGACGACCGGGATTTCCGGATCGGCCCCTCGTATCTGATGCGCCCGGCGATCTACGCCGATCCCGCCGGGCTCGCCCGGGTGTGGCGCACCCAGATCCTGCCGCTGCTGGAAGAGCACCACTACGGCGACGGCACCGATGTCCCCGAGACGTACGGCCTCGACGTGCTGCGCGCCCATCTGGGCCTGGGCGAGGGGGCTTGAGGAGCGCCGTGGTCATGATCCGTATCGAGCTCCGTGAGGGCGCCCCCTACCAGGAGGTGACGCTCACTTCCGCGCAGGCCGCGATGCTGGCCGACAGCGAGGTCATCGAGCTTGCCCGTGGCCCTCGTCCCGGCCTGTCGCGGGTGCGGGCCAAGCATCTGATCGGCAGCGCCCGCTTCGGCTCCGGCTCCGACACGATCGAGGTACGGATCGCCCCCAAGATCGATATTCATCGGCTGCTGTTCCTGGTCGGCTACGCGCCCGGCCAGGGCGACTGGCGGGAGCCGGAGGTGGACGCGGCCGAGTATCTCGATCTGCTGCCCGCGGTGGCGTACATGTTCGTGCGCGCGGCCGAGCGAGCGTTGCGGCAGGGCGTGCTGCTCGGCTACCGGCAGGTCGAGGCGGCGCTCCCCACGGTCCGCGGCCGGATCCGCGAGGTGGATCAATACGGGCGCGGGTACGGCCTGCCGCTGCCGGTCGAAGTGCGCTACGACGATTACACCGCGGACGTCGCCGAGAACCGGCTGTTGCTGGCGGCCGCGGTACGGTTGCTGCGGCTGCCCGGCATTCCCGCGGAGGTCCGGCGGCCGCTGCATCGCCTGCGGCTGCGCCTGGACGGAGTGTCCGACGTGCCGCGCGGCGAAGTGCCCCGGTGGCGGCGCAGCCGCCTCAACGCTCGTTACCAAACCGTCCTCGGCCTCGCCGAGTTGGTGTTGCGCGGCGGTTCATACGAGATGACGGACGGCTCCATTGTGCGGGTGGACGGACTGTTGTTGCACATGTGGCAGGTGTTCGAAAACTTCGTGACGCTCGCCTTGATCGACGCGCTACGGTCGTACGGCGGTCACTGTCGGTGCCAGGACAGGCACCACCTCGACCATGGCCGACGAGTCGGGCTAAGGCCGGATTTGGTCTACTATGGCGCGAAAAGCGGCGAGCGAGACGAACCAGTGAGTGTGGTCGACGCCAAGTACAAGATCGAGCGAAGCGCGGACAACCCGGCCCTGTACCAGATGCTGGCGTACTGCACCGTTCTCGGCCTCTCCGGGGGACACCTGGTGTATGCCAAGGGCGAGACCGAGCCGACCACCCATGTGATCAACGGACCACAGAACATCCAGATCACGCAGCACGCACTCGACCTGAACCTGCCGCCCGCCCGGTTGCTCGGCCAGATTTCGGCGCTCGCCGCGCTCGTGGTGAATCACGACAAGCTGGGCGGTCTGTAGGCGAGGCGGCGTTGACCTGGCCGGGGGCCTTGGCGTCGGACTTGCTGCGCGGGGCGCCCGGTTCTTGGTGGAATGTCGGGTGCGGTAGTAGATCAAGGTCAGGCGTGATCCCCGGGAGGCTGCCTTGCGGACTGGGCCCCGACTCGAGCGCGGGCTGGTGCTCACCGGCCGATACGAGCTTGTCGAGCCGATCGGCGCCGGCGGCATGGGCGAGGTCTGGCGGGGCGTCGACCTGCGGCTGCGGCGACCGGTGGCGATCAAGATCTTGCCGGCCGAGGTGGACGCGGTTCAGGCGGCGGTCACGCGGTTCCGCCGCGAGGCCGAGACCACCGCGGGGCTCCAGCACCCCGGCATCACCGTGATGTTCGACATCGACGAGCATCCCCACCAGGGCGGCCGTCTCGCGTTCTTGGTGATGGAGCTGCTCACCGGCCAGAATCTGCGGGAAGTGCTCCTCGAGCGCCCGGGCGGGCTGCCGGTCGAACACGCGGCCTCGGTGGCCGCCCAGGTCGCCGACGCGCTCGCGGCCGCACACGCCAGCGGGGTCATCCACCGCGACATCAAGCCCGCCAACCTGTTCCTGCAGGGGGACGGCCGGGTGAAGATCTGCGACTTCGGCATCGCCCGGCTCGCCGGCGCCGGCACGAAGCTCACCGCGACCGGCGGCCTCGTGGGAACGCCGCTTTACATGGCACCCGAGCAGTTCCGCGGCGAGGCGCTTGACGCCCGGGCCGACCTGTACTCGCTGGGGTGCGTGCTGCACGAGATGCTCGTCGGGGTGCCGCCCTTCACCGCCGACACGGCCCCTGTGATCATGTATCGGCATCTCACGGAAACGCCCGCGCCGCCGCGGTCGAGCCGCCCCGAGGTGCCGGAACGGCTCGACCGGCTGACGATGGACCTGCTGGCCAAGGAGCCGAGCGAGCGGCCGCCGAGCGCCGCCGCGGTCGCGGCTTTCCTGCGCGAGTCCGGCCTCGGCGCCGGGCCGGCGTGGCCGGGGCCGGCGCCGGTGACGGCATCCACGGATACGCCGCCACCCAGTGCGCCGCCGACCGTCCCCGCCATCACGGCCCGGCCGCCGAAGCCGCGCAGAAGACGTCCACTGATGATCGCGGCGGTCGCGTTCGCCGCCGTGGTCGCGCTCGCGGGCGGCGCCTTCGCGGCGTTGAGCCAATCGCGGGGCGGCGGCCCGCCCCGTCCGGCGGCGTCGTCGCCGGGCGGCGCCGGCACCGCCGCGCCGGTGCGGTCGAACCCGAACCCGGTGGTGCCGGGCTGGCAGGTGATGCTCGCCCCCGGGTACGGGGTGGCCTATGACGTCCCGCCCGGATGGAAGCTGGAAGAGCCCGGCACGTTCTCGGGGTTCGAGGACAACGACGGCAACCTGCTCGCCGGCGAGCGGGCCGTGGCCAGCGTCACGAGGGGCCGGTGCGTGCGCGCCCAGGCGGGGCTGCGCGGCGGCTCGGACCCGAAGGCGCGGCCCACCACCGACGAGCTGGACGCGCTGGCCGGCGCCGCCGACCAAGAGGCGCGCAAATGGGCGGCGGCCGCCTACGGCGCGGCCGATCAGCGGCCGCACCCGCCCAAGATCGACGCCCGGCCGAGCGACACCGTCACCACGCACGGAATCACGGCGGCCCGCGTCGCCGTCAACGTGACGACGACCGCCCGGGAGGACGGCTGCACCCCGTCGCACGCCACGGTCGAGACGCTCGCCATGGCGGCGACGCGCAACGCCTCGACGGTCGGCCCGCTCATCTTCATCGTCTTCGCCGACCGGAACGTCCCGGGGCAGGTCCCGGGCGGTGTCCTCCGGCAAATCGCCGGCAGCATCCGTCCCTACACCTGCCCGCCGGGCACCCGTACCCACGGCGACAACAAGTGCTCGGCGGCGGCCTCCCCCAGCAATTGAAAACGCGATCAGCGGGCTTTTCGTGTCGTGTTCGCGCGCCATGCCACCAGGGCAACTACGCGCCGAACGGATCATAGGCCCGCCTCGCGCCCGGCCGGCTCCGGCGCCGCGGCCATCTGGGTGGCCACGGCGAGCAGCGCGGCCGGGTCGCGGCCCAGAACCTGCCGCGGCCCGTCGGCCGCCGGGAAGGCCAGCGCGGGCCAGCCGAGGGCGTTGGCCACCGGGGTGTGCCGCAGCAGCCGTTCCCTGACGTAGAAGGTGCCGCCCTCGTAGTCGGCACGGGCGGCCGACAGCAGGGGAGCGGGGCCGTCCATGACGAGGTCGACGAGCACGTCGTAGCCCGCGGCCGACGCCGTGTACGCACGCCGCCACGCCGCCATGACGGCGCGCGCCGGAGCCGGGTCGTCGGGAGCCTGGGCGAAGCGGGCGCGCAGGTCCGCGCCATAGTCGTGCGGGTGCTCGGTGACCGCCCGGCCGTGCGTGCGCCACGCCTCAGCTCGGAAGATCGTCCAATGCTCGGCCGGCAGCGCGGGCACCTCCAGGTCGGCGCCGATCGTGCCGACTCGCAGCGTCTGCGGATCGGGCAGCCCGTCGATGCCGAGCGCGAGCCGCAGCACGTCGGGCCCGTCGGCCAGGTAGCCGAAGCTGTCGTAGGAGGGGCAGAGGGGGAAAACGCCGGTCATATCGGCAGCGCCGTGCGCCAGCTTGAGGCCCCAGATACCGCAGCAGGCGGCCGGGATCCGGATCGATCCGCTGGTGTCGGTGCCGACCGCCAGCCGGCACACGCCGGCCGCCACCGCGGCGGCGCTGCCGCCGCTCGACCCGCCGGCCGTACGGGTCCGGTCGCGCGGCGACAAGATCGCGCCGAAGTGCGGGTTGTAGCCGGTGACGCCGTAGGCGAACTCGTTGAGGTTCGTCTTGCCGATCACGACGGCGCCTTCGGCGAGCAGCGCGCCGACCGCCGGAGCGGTACGGTCGGGGATGTGGTCGGCGTATCGAGGCGAGCCGTAGGTGGTGCGCATGCCGGCCACGTCGATGAGATCCTTCACCGCGATCGGCACGCCGGCCAGTCGTCCCGCCCGTGGGGCGGAGCGGGCGGCCCGCAGCGCCGCGTCGGCGTCCACCGTGATGAAGGCGCCCAGCGCGGGGTCGATGCGATCGATGGCCGTGCGCACGGCGGAGTCGTCCACGCCACCCAGCTTGGCCGATCATCGGTGATGACGAAAAGGCCGGTGCCGCCGCCATCTCGCCGTAGGAGAAGACACACCCCCCGAACAGCCCGGGAGGGCAGGAGGCAGGAGGATAGGACATGGCGCCGCGCACGGATTCGATAGCGGTCGACGACGGCCGGTTCGACCTGACCGTCTGGCTGCCGGAGCGCGGCCATGGGCCCGGTCTGCTGCTGATTCAGGAGATCTTCGGGGTCGGCCCGTACATCCACGCCGTGGCCGACGACCTCGCCGGGCTCGGCTACGTGGTCGGCGCCCCCGATCTGTTCTGGCGGCTGCGGCCCGGCTGGCTGGCCGAGCACAGCGAGGACGGCATCCAGCGATCGATGGAGATGGTGTCGCGGTTCGACGCCGAGGTGGGCGTGGCCGATCTGACGGCCGCGCTCGATCACCTGGCCGGTCTGCCCGAGGTCACCGGCGCCGTCGGGGCGCTCGGGTTCTGCCTGGGCGGCTCGATGGGCTACGCCCTGGCCGCGCGCGCCAAGCCGGCCGCGCTCGTCTCGTTCTACGGCTCGCAGGTCCCCGACGGCCTCGACCTCATGGACGCGATCGACTGCCCGACGCAGTTCCACTTCGGCGGCTCCGACCCCTACATCCCCCGGGAACGGGTCGCCGCCGTGGAGGGGGCGGTGGCCGGGCGGCCGCACATGGAGATCCACGTGCAGGAGGAGGCGGGCCATGCCTTCCACAACCGCGCGGCGCCCATGTTCTACCAGGCCGAGGCGGCGGCGCGCGCGTGGCGGCTGACCGAGGACTTCCTCGCCCGCCACCTGCCCGCCTGAGGCCCGCCCCCGGAGGAGTGGGCCTCGAGGTCAGCCCGAAGATCAGCCCGCGGCTTCGGCCTAGGCGGGCGCCGCCTCGACGAGGTCGAACATCGCATGGGTGGGCACGACGCGGGTAAGCCGCAGGCCCGCGAGCCGAAACAGCGCGCGATACTCCTCCTGGGTTCGCTGCCGTCCCGGGCCCATCACCAGCATCTCGAGGTCGATCAAGGTGGCGGGATGCGGTTCGGTGCCGTCGGGAAGCACCGCCTCGCCGAGCAGGAGCCGGGCGTCGTCGTTCATCGCCGCCCGGCAGTTCGCCAGGATCTTGATGGAACGCTCGTCGTCCCAGTCGTGCACGATGTTCGACAGCAGGTAGACATCGCCGCCGGGCGGCACCGATTGGAAGAAATCGCCGCCGATGAACTCGCAGCGGTCCGCGACGCCGGCCTCATCCAGCGGCCGGCCGGCCCCGGCGATGACGTGCGGCTGGTCGTAGAGCACCCCCTGCACCTCAGAGTTGGCGGCCAGCACCGCGGCGAGCAGCGCGCCGTGCCCGCCGCCGACGTCCACGACCGTGCCGAAGGCGCTGAAGTCGTACGCCCCGACGACGGGCGCGATGAACTGGGCCGAGGCGGCCGTCATGGCGTTGTCGAGTGCCGCGCCCTCGTCGGGATTGGCCGCGAGATAGTTGAACGCCTCGCGGCCGTGGACGCGGTCGAACGCCGGCGCGCCGGTCCGTACGCTGCGGAGGAGATCGGCCCACGCCTGCACATGGAAGGGCCGGCCCATGAAGACCGCCCAGTCTCGCATCGACCCTGGTACGTCGGCGCGCAGCAACTCGCCCAGCGGCGTCAGGCCGAAGCGGCGGCCGTCGAGCCGCTGGAAGACCTGTATGTCGGCCAGCGCGCGCAGCAGGCGGTACAGAGTCGGCGCGTCGGCGTCGACGGCCTTGGCGATCTCGTCGACCGGCCGAGGGCCGGCCGCCAGCTCGTCGGCGACGTTCAGGGCGGCCGCCACGCTGATCGCCTGGGTCACCCAGGCGCCCGTTGTCAGTTCGTACATCCGCGCATGGGGCGGCGGTGTTTCGGACATCGATTCGCTCCCCGAGATTCCCTGAAGTCAGTTGGAGGCCGTTGGAGCCGGGCACCGCGCCGGGGGTGATCCTGCCGGCGGGGTGCCCGGACAGCGTGGTCGGACCTTGACCTTGACCTCAGGCTGCG
>CALAED010000582.1 GCA_937891035.1 uncultured Thermomonosporaceae bacterium
TGGTGCCGTAGTTCTGCCCGTAGATGTACTGCTGGATCGCGCCGCCGGAGCCGCCGACGCCGACCGTGTAGAACGGGACACCGTGCTCTTCGATGAACCGCTCCTTGGTCATCAGCGCGGTCTCGCCGCCGACGACCAGGTTGTAGTGCGTGGCGGTGCGGGTGCCCGACGAATAGATGATCGCGTAGCCCTTGGACAACCCGTCGTGGAAAAGGCTGCCGCCGGTGGACAGGCTGCCCTGGTCGTGGCCGATCGCCACGCCGCCGTCGAAGCGGTAGATCACCCGCCGGTTCCACGCGCTGTCGTCCTGGCGGGCCGGGTCCTCGCCGATCGGGGCGAGCATGGTGAAGCTGTAGATGAAGCGGTTGATCGTGCCGCGCTCGCGCCGGACGACGTAGTCGACCGTCTTGCCGTCCAGGGTGGTCGTCTGGGCGAGGTCGGCGGGCCGCGAGCCGCCGGCCGGCAGCGCCTTGAACTCGCCCGCGGTGCTCCGGTAGAGATAGTCGATCTTCGTAGCGGCCGAGCAGTCGCGGCTCCAGCCGACCACCTGGTCGGTCTTGTCGCCGTTCGCGTCGACCGCGAACACCCGCATCCCCTCGCCGGCGGAGTTGTCCACCAGCGGCTGGCCCAGGCCGTTCCGCTCGGTCTTGCACAGCAGCGGGTACTGGTGCGGCCCGGAGAAGATCGGGCCGGTGATCGGGAAATCGCGCAGCCGCAGCGCCGCCCGGGCGTGCGGAGCGGTGGCCCGTACGGTGTTCCAGCCGGTGGCCAGACCCGTGACGAGGCCGGTCAGCGAACGTCCGCCCTGGTCGGCCGTGAACGCCGCCGTGACGTCGGCGCCGTTCCGGGTGACCCGTACCGCCGCGGGGTCGGCGCCGGTCGGGACGCGCACCCGCAGCAGCGCGTCGCCGCCGCTCACCTGGTGGGCCGCGCTGGACAGCACCTCGATCGCGAGCCGGTCGCGCCGGGCGCCGCTCACCGCCGAAGCCGCGGGCGCCGCCAGGCCCCCCACCAGTACGAGTGCCGTGAATCCCGTCACCAGCGCGCCGCGCCGTCGCGTCATGCCGACCTCCGCCAGGACGTTCGATGTCGAACGCGATCGTGTCACCGCCTCCGGCAGGTGGCGACCCTGGCGGAATGACCGTTATCGGCCTGTTTTGGAGTAGTCGCAGACCCCGGTCGGGAAAATCCGTTCGAGCCGGCGTAGCTCGGCCCGGCTCGGCCGCCACACCCCATAGACCCCCGCGGCCGCCGCCCGCGCCACCGGCCGCAGCCGGCAGGCGAGGACGTCGTCGGCGAGCGGCCCGCCCGCCGCGATCCGCGGCGTCGCGTGCGGCGGGAACCGCCGCGTACACGGTCCGGGGGCGCGCTGGTCGAGGATGCCGTCCCACACGCGCGGACCGGCGGCGACGGTCCGGCCCTGCGCGTCCGTGCAGTGGTCGGCGGCCGCCGCCGGCCGATTGCCCGCCACGCTCGGGATGGGCGCGGATCCGCGCCAGCCAGGCGTCCATCACCTCCAGCGCCCGGCCCGTCTCGTCGAAGGTCATGAACGGGCGGGCGTCGGTGAACCAGATCGCCTGGTTGCCGGCATCGCCGCGGGCGTCGATAATGCGCCGCCTGGCGATGAACGACTCCATCGCGTCGTGGATGTCGAGGTGGTCGTCGAGGTAGGGGCGCCACTCGATGATGGGGATCGCCGCGCGTCCGGTGAACACCTGGCCGGAGTCGTACGCGGCCTGGATCGCGGCCGCGCTCGCCTCCGTGCGCGGAGCCGGCCGCGCGATGTGGGCGGGCGGGGGGCCGACGCCGGTCAGGTTGCGGGCGCTCCACGGGTCGGGATCGTGCGCGCAACCCGGCGGGGTGTACGGGCAGCCCTCCGGACGCATGTCCGCGGGCGGCCGCCAGCCGCCGACGCGGGCGTTGAGGTCGAGGAACCGCGCCGGGCTGAGCCGGCCGTCGCGCACCGCGCGCAGCCCGTACTGCACCCCGACGTTGTCCCACGTCCGGCCCTGACCTGGGCGCAGGCCCTCCCAATAGCCCCACCGCACCGTGTTCATCACGCCGGGCGGGTCCATGAACGCCCACTCCGGCTGCCACGGCGGGTAGCGCGGATTGAACAACCGCTGGGTGAGGCCGCGCCAGCCGTTCGCGCAGACGCTGGCGCCGCGCGGTGCCCTGGCCGTGACCCCAGCCGGCAGGCCCTCGACCAGGGCGCGGTTCGCCCAGGTCCGCCACAGTGGGTCGCGGCTGGTGTCGAGGTAGTGCTCCAGCGGTTCACAGTCGCCGATTCCGGTGATGCGGGTGATGGCGTCGGGGAAGGCGAACTGCGGAATCGCCGCGTCGATCAGGCCGGGGTGGTGTTCGGCGCCGACGTACTGCTGCATCCCGCCGCCGGAGCCGCCGACGCCGACGGTATGGCGCGGCACCCCGTACGCCTCGATGAAGTGCTCCTTCACCATGAGCGCGGTCTCGGCGGACAGCCGCAGATCGAGGTGTACGCCGGTCTGGGTGCCGGTCGAAGCGGCGACCGCGTAGCCGCGGGACAGGCCGGGCTCGTAGAGCGAGTCGGTGTCGACCAGCACCCCCTGGTCGTGGCCGACGCCGATGCCGCCGCCGAACCGGTAGAGGAGCCGGCCGTTCCAGCGGCGCACGTCTCGAGGATCGCCGCCGCCGAGCGGGGCCAGCATGGCGATGGTGTAGACGAACCGGTTGATGACACCGCGTTCCCGCCGGACGAGATAGGGCACGGTGTGGCCGTCCAGCGTGGTGGTCTCGACCATGTCGGCCGGGCGGCGGCGCGGGTCGGGCAGCGGATGGAACGTGCCGTCGGAGGACCGGTAGAGGTAGTCCACCTTGGTACGCGCGGCGCAGTCCCGGCTCCAGCCGGCGACCTTCAGGGTGCGGGTGCCGTTCCGTTCGGCGAAGACCCGCAAGCCCTGGCGGGCGTGGTTGTCGATGATCGGCTGGCCGAGGCCGGCCCGGTCGGTCCTGCAGACGAACGGATACTGACGCGGCCCGGAAAAGATCGGCCCGTCGCCGTGGTCGTGCAGCGTGAGCGTGGCGCGCCGCCCGGCGGCCGTCGCGGTCAGCGTGGTGCGGCCCGGCCGCAGCCCGCTGACGACGGCCGGGCGTTCGGCGCGATGCGTGGCCCACAGCAGGCTCGTCAGGTCGGCGCCGTCGTCGCGGGTCAGCCGCACCTGGTCGGCGCGCACGCCGCGCGGGACGGTCACCACCACCCGGGCGTCGCCGCCGGTGACCTGATCGGGGTGGCTCGACGTGACGGTCAAGGTCAGCCGCGGGACCTGGCCGGCGAGCCCCGGGCCGGCCGCCCGGTCGGCGTGCCGGTCGGCGGCGAGCAATCCGGCCAGCGCGCAGCCGGCCACGACCGCGGCTCCCACCCTTAGCGCAGCGTTCATCTGAAGGGTAATTCAATCAGCCGTCCTAGGACCCGCGATAGGGGTCGGGCCGCTTATCAGTATGCGGGCGGTACAAACGGACCGCCGCGCGAACTAAACCTCATATCACAGCGATTACACCCTGCACTAAATCAGATTTGTTGGACGTACGGACGGGTCGATTTCGCGAAGATGACCAGTGTATTTGCCTAGTGGCCGACAGCGGCCAGAAGAGAACTTACGGTAATGATCCTATTTACTCTCATTCACCAAACAGCGATCCTATGGCCTTAGCCACACTTGACCTCGGTTGATCACGGCTGTCACCAAGAAGTCGGCCGAGGTTATCAACGCGGATGCCAAGCGGTATCAGCGTGCGCCGATTAAGACCACGGGGAGGATGTCCATAGTGGCGCGTCAGCACGAATTTCGCATGGCCGGCGATCAATTCTGCGTGGCATAAATCCAGGCCAGAAAGAATGACACCGTGAGCATGAAACGAAGATTTAGAGCCGCCCTGTGCGCGCTGACCATCGGTACGGTGCTGGTGAGCACGACCGGCATCGCGTCCGCCGAACCCGGGGTCGACCCGGCGGACGTCACGCTGACCTTGTCCCCGGGCGAATCGAAGACGATCACTAAGACCGTCTCCACTCCAGCGATTCCGCCGAAACCAGACATCACGTTCCTGATCGACACGACCGGGAGCATGGGCCCTGTCATCTCGAACGTGCAGACCAACGCGAACAGCATTTTGAACACCGTCGCCTCGGCGCAGCCGGACGCGCAGTTCGCGGTCGCCGAGTACAAGGACACGACGGACGCCACGCCCTTCCGGGTTGCACAGAACCTCACCGGCGACCAGACCGCCGTCACGAACGGGCTGAACTCGCTGGTCGCCAGTGGTGGCGGGGACCTCCCCGAGGCGAACATCAACGGCCTGTTCCAGGTCGCCACCGGGGCGGTCAGCTTCCGCCCCAACAGTTCCCGGATCGTGCTACTGATCGGAGACGCGCCCAGTCACGACCCCAGCAACGGCCACACCCTCGCCGACGCCATCAGCGCGCTGCAGGCGGCGGACATCACGGTGCTCGCGCTCGACCTGGCTCAGTTGGACTCCACCGGCCAGGCGACCGCGATCACCAACGCCACCGGCGGGGAGCTGTTCTCCGGCATCAACCCGTCGGAGGTCAGCGACACCATCCTGGCCGCGCTGAGCAACCTGCCGGTCACGGTCACCCACAAACTCAGGGACTGCGACTCGCATCTGAACGTGTCCCTCACCCCGGACAGCCGGACGGTGACCAGCGGCGAAACCGCCACCTTCAGCGAAACCATCTCGGTGGCCGCCGACGCCGTCCCCGGCAGCACGCTGACGTGCAAGGTGGACTTCCTGCTCAACGGCATGCTCGCCGCCGGCTTCACCGAGTCGATCAGCGTGCACGTCCCGAAGGTCACGCCGAAGATCACCACGACACCGTCGGGAACGGCCCCCGCGGGCGGTGACATCTCCGATACCGCCACCCTCACGGGCGGGTTCAACCCGACTGGCACCGTCACCTTCAGGCTGTTCGGCCCCGGTGACACCACCTGTGAGACGCCGATCGCCACCCGCGTCGGCACGGTGTCCGGCAGCGGCACCGCCAGCTCGGGCACCGTCTCCGCCGGTGGCGTCGGCACGTACAACTGGACGGCCACCTACAGCGGTGACGCCAGCAACAACCCCGTCACATCGCCCTGCGGCGACGAGCAAGTCGTGATCGTCAAAGCCACGCCGGGCATCACCACGAAGCCCTCGGGGTCGGTTCCGGCGGGCGGCGTCGTGTCGGACACGGCCACGGTCACGGGCGGGTTCAACCCGACTGGCACCGTGACGTTCAAGCTGTTCGCCCCAGGCGACACCGCCTGTGCGACGCCGATCGCCACCCGCACCGACACACTGTCCGGCAGCGGCACCGCCGCCTCCGGCAACGTGACGATCGGCGCGGCGGGCACGTACCGCTGGACCGCCACCTACAGCGGCGACGCCAACAACAACTCCGTGACCTCGCCGTGCAGCGACGAGCAGGTCGAGGTCACGCCGCAGAAGCTGACCGGACGGGCCTACGCCCTGGCCGCGAAGGCATCCCTGGCGGGCATCCAACTGGTGAACGTGGGCCCGCTCCCCGACACCGGACATATCAGCACCACGTCTACCACCACCACGTCGGTCCCGTGCGTCGCCTCGCTCAGCGGGCTGGTCAGCGGCCACGCGCTGTGCGCCAAGGTCGCCACCACCGCGTTCCCCGGCAAGTCGGTGGCGACCGCGTCGGTGGACGACACCACGGTGGGGATCCCCGGTCTCCCGGTGATCACCTTGAAGACGATCCAGTCCGGCTCGACCACCACGTGCGCCGGCTCGAGCGGCACCACTACCATCGCCTTCCTCAAGGTCGGCGGCACCGTGGTGATCAGCGAACCCACCAACGTCGCCCCCAACACCGCGCTTAACGTCGGTGTGGTGAAGCTGGTCCTCAATGAGCAGGTCGCGTTCAGCACGCCGGACGACGGCCTGACCGTCAACGCCGTCCACATCAAGGTCGACGCCCTCGGCCTGGCCAAGACGGACGTCGTCCTGGCCTCGTCCGAAAGCGACATCGGCAACTGCCCGTAAGTTCATGAAGTGAGTTCGGGTCCGGGCGGAGATGGGCTCCGCCCGGACCACCCACTCGTGGGTGGTGCCGTGGGGCGCCCCATCGAGCGGGGATACGACGGTCACGGCGGGTTCGGCCAGGTGTGGCCGAAGTGAGATGTAACTACACCTTGCCGTCATTCCTGAAAACTGCCGCGATAGGGGGAGTTTCTCTCACCCCTGGAGGTACGGCTTGTCCAGGCAACCCCTGAAGAAGCCCATGCGGTCGGCGCTCGCGCTCGCGGCGGCGACGGTGACCGCCGCCGCGTTGACGACGGCGACCGGTGTCGCGGGCGCGGCCGCGGCGCCACAGATCGAGGTCGCGGACGGCGTGACGCAGCCGATCTTCTCCTACGCCGACGCGATCCGCGAGCACGTGTTCGTCGAAAGCCCGGTCGACACCGACGGCGACGGCAAGCGCGACCGCGTGAACGTGGACATCATCCGGCCCAAGGAGACCCAGCAGGGCCTCAAGGTCCCGGTGATCATGGATGAGAGCCCGTACTACGACAACCTCGGCCGCGGGAACGAATCCGAGCGAAAGACGTATGACGCCAATGGGAACCCGCTCAAGTTCCCGCTGTTCTACGACAACTACTTCGTACCCAGGGGGTATGCGTTCCTCGCCGTCGACATGGTGGGCACCACCCGATCCGACGGCTGCCCGACCAGCGGCGGAAAAGGCGACGTGCTCGGCGGCAAAGCCGTCATCGACTGGCTGAACGGCCGCGCGCGGGCGTTCCGGCCCGACGGCAGCCGCGTCAAGGCGACGTGGACGACCGGCAAGGTCGGCATGATCGGCAAGTCCTACGACGGGACGTTGCCGAACGCGGTCGCGGCTACGGGCGTCAAGGGCCTCGTCACGATCGTCCCGATCTCGGCGATCAGCAGCTGGTACGACTACAGCAGGATGAACGGCGTCAACTACTTCGTCGACGAGGAGCCCTTCCTCGCCAATGTCGTCGACACCGACCCGCCGGAAAAGTGCGCGGCGGTCAACGCCGCCATGGACGTCGAAGAGGACGACGAGACCGGCAACTACAACGCGTTCTGGGACGAACGCAACTACCGCGAGGGCACCATCGCCCGGGCCGACAGGGTCAGGGCCAGCGTGTTCGCCGTGCACACAGTCAATGACCTGAACGTCAAGGCCAACCATTTCTCGACGTGGTGGCGGGCGCTGGCCGCGAACGGCGTGCCGCGCAAGGTGTGGATCGCGCAGTACGGCCACGTCGACCCGTTCGACTTCCGCCGCGACGTGTGGGTCAACACCCTCCACCAGTGGTTCGACTTCTGGCTCCAGGGCGTGCCCAACGACGTCATGCGACAGCCGCGCGCCGACGTCGAGACCGGGCCCGGCCAGTGGATCACCCAGTCCGACTGGCCCGCGCCCGGCGCCGTGCCGATCACTTTGCGGCCCGCGGCCGACGGCTCGCTCGGCACGACGCAGGCCCCCGCCGGGCAGACCGCGACCTACACCGACGCGGCGGGCGACTCCGGCTCCGGCATCGGCGAGGACGACATGGTCGCCGACCCGACCACGGCCAAGCCCTACCGGCTCGCGTACGTCTCGGCACCGATCCCGCGTGACATGCGGCTGTCCGGCACGCCGACCGTCGACCTGCGCGTCAAGCTGGACAAACCAACCGCCAACCTGACCGCGCTGCTGGTCGACTATGGCGAGGACACCCGCGTCGACCACCTCGGGCCCGGCTCCGGCATCCGTACGCTGAGCACCGAGGACTGCTGGGGCGCGAGCACCCCGACCGACGACGCCTGCTACCGGCAGACGCAGACGAGGACGGCGGAGGCACCGCTCAACGTGGTGGCGCGCGGCTGGATGGACGCCCAGAACCGCACCTCGCTCAGCAGCCCCACGCCGCTCACGCCGGGCCAGAGCCACCAGATCAACTGGCAGACGCTGCCGCATGACTACGTGTTCAAGGCCGGCCACCGGCTGGGGCTGATCTTCGCCGGGACCGATCTGGACATCAACACTGATACGCCATCGGGCGCGCGGGTGACGGTCGACCTGGCGGGCAGCGGCATCACCGTACCCCTCGTGATGAGCGGCCCGGCGGCCTCCGCCGTACCCGAGCCGCGGACCACGAGCACCTGGCGCGGCCCGGTCGACGTCGACCTGCCGCGGCAGCCGCGCCACTTCAAGTAATTCCGGCAAACCGCTGCGAACCGGTGGCGAACAGCGCGAACAGCGCCCCGCGGTGGCTCCGGGCGAACGACGTCAGGTCGTGCGTCGGGGGCCACCGCGGCGGGCGCGGCGACGCGACCGACGCGCGGACGACGCGCGGACGACGCGCGGGGGAGGCGCGGGGGAGGCCGTGGCGGTCAGTGCGACTCGGGTCCGCCCCGGGCCTTGCTCGGCTGGACCCGCATCGGCTCGCCGGGCATTTTCGGATAGTTCGGCGGATAGGGCATGTCGCCGAGGCCGCGTTCGGCCTCGTCTGTGGCGGCCATCTCCAGCAGCGGCTCCAGCGAGAACGCGGCGTCGTCGATGGCCGCGTGCACGTCGCCGACCGCGGCGAACCTGGCCGGCATGGTGGCGATCGTGAACTGCTCCGGCTCGATCTCGGGCAGCTCGTCCCAGGTCACCGGGGCCGACACCGGGGCGTGCGGCCGGGGCCGCACGCTGTAAGCGGAGGCGATCGTACGGTCGCGGGCGTTTTGGTTGAAGTCGATGAAGACCTTCTCGCCGCGCTCTTCCTTCCACCATTTCGTGGTCACCCGGTCGGGCATTCGCCGCTCCAGCTCGCGCCCGAAGGCCAGCGCGG
Source organism: uncultured Thermomonosporaceae bacterium (assembly GCA_937891035.1). Lineage (GTDB taxonomy): Bacteria > Actinomycetota > Actinomycetes > Streptosporangiales > Streptosporangiaceae > CALAED01. The sequence continues at coordinate 8,856 of CALAED010000582.1, forward strand.
CGCGGCGTACCTCGGTGAACGTCCAGCGCGGCTCGATCCGCACGTAGATGTGCACGCCACGGCTGCCCGAGGTCTTGACGAAGCCCGCGTACCCCAGCTCGGTCAGCAGGCCGCGGGCGCCCTCGATCGCGACGCGTCGCGCGTCGGCGAAGTCCGTACCTGGCTGGGGATCGAGGTCGATGCGCAGCTCGTCGGGGTGGTCGACGTCGGTGTCGCGTACCGGCCAGGGGTGGAAGGTGAGCGTGCCGAGGTTGGCCGCCCACGCGACCACGGCGGCCTCGGTCGGACAGACCTCGTCGGCCGCGCGTCCGCTCGGGAACTCGATACGTGCCGTCCGCACCCAGTCGGGCGCCCCCTTGGGCACCCGCTTCTGGAAGAAGGCGTCGCCGCCGTGGCTCTGCTGGGTGGACAGCTTGGCGCCAGGGAAGACGCCGGCCGGCCAGCGCTCCAGCGTGGTCGGCCGATCGCGCAGCGCACGGACGATCCCGTCGGCCACGGACAGGTAGTACTCGACGAGGTCACGCTTGGTCGCCCCGGTCTCCGGAAAATACACTTTGTCCGGATTTGTCACCTTGACGAGCCGATCCCCCACCGGGATCTCGATGAACGGCGAAGCCATAACCAGCACGCTAACTCAGCATGTCAGCCGAGGTACGGTCGAGGGTATGGAGAAGATCCGCAAGAGCGAGGACGAGTGGCGGGCGCGGCTCAGCCCGGAGGAGTTCCACGTGCTCCGCGAGGCGGGCACCGAGAAGCCCTTCACCGGTGAGTACACCGACACCAAGACCGTCGGCGTGTACCGGTGCCGC
>CALAED010000583.1 GCA_937891035.1 uncultured Thermomonosporaceae bacterium
GTGGGAGGCCCCGAAGGGCGTGCCGATCTCGGCGATCCTCTTCGGCGGCCGCCGCGCCTCCGCGGTCCCGCTGGTGACGGAGTCCTTCGACTGGAACCACGGCGTGTTCCTCGGCGCCAACGTCGCGTCCGAGAAGACCGCCGCCGCCGAGGGCAAGGTCGGCGAGCTGCGCCGCGACCCGTTCGCGATGCTGCCGTTCTGCGGCTACAACATGGGCGACTACTTCGGCCACTGGCTGGACATCGGGCGGGCCACCGACTCCGAAAAGCTGCCGCGCATCTACTACGTCAACTGGTTCCGCAAGGACGCCGACGGCAGGTTCATCTGGCCGGGCTTCGGCGAAAACAGCCGGGTGCTGAAGTGGATCGTCGAGCGGCTCAACGGCCGGGCCGACGCCGCCAAGACCCCGATCGGCCACGTGCCGACCAAGGCGGCGCTCGACACCGAGGGCCTCGACATCGGCGACGACGACCTCGACGCGCTGCTGTCGGTCGATCCCGAGGTGTGGAAGCAGGAGGCCGCGCTGGTCCCGCCGTTCTTCGACAAGTTCGGCGACCACCTGCCCAAGGAGCTCTGGGACGAATCGTTGGTCGCGGCGCAGCGGGTGATCGGCGGGCACCTCGACGAGCACGATCCGCACCCCGTCGGGATCCTCGATCCACATCTCGATCAGCCCCCACGGCTCCCGCCCGGGCCCCCGCACGATCTTGACGCCCTGGGCCGCCAGGCGGGCGTGCTCGGCGTGCACGTCGCGCACCTGCAGCCAGATCCCCATCGGCCCGGCCGCGGTCGCGTCCGACCGACCGGACACCTCGAGAAACCCCTGCCCGAGGAAGAAGACCACGCCGGGATCGCCGGACGGCCCGAACTCCCGATACACCGCGAGCCCGAGCGTCTCCCGATAGAACCGCCTGCTCCGCTCCCGATCCGCCGGGCGCACCAGCACCCGGCTGCTGAGTATCTCCATGCCTCGTTTCTACGCGAGCACCGCGGCGCCGCCGCCGGCGACCTCGTCGGTACGCGCCACCGCCCCGTCTGCGCTAAGGTAGACACGCCTGCTGCGGCAGGTCCCGGGGCGTGGCCTAGCTTGGTAAGGCGCAACACTGGGGGTGTTGAGATCATCGGTTCAAATCCGGTCGCCCCGACCCCTTTGCCCGACAAGTGACTCGGATTCTTAACGCCGGGTCACTTTGTCGTTCTCCCTTGTTAGGGTCTTTTACCGCCGACCGAAAACCCACCGGTTGACCTGGCCCGTCTTACAAGTGCGGCGCCCTCGATCGCGATGGGTTCACGCTACGGGGGCAAGCGTCTCTCACGAGGTGTGTTTGGGTGATCGGGTGACCGCTGCGGATGTACCGATATTGGTCGCGGTGGGGGTGTTGGCGGGGGTCATCAGCACCGTGGCGAGCCTCGCCTCGATCGTGTCGTATCCGGCGTTGCTGGCCGTAGGGCTGCCGCCGCTGTCCGCGAACGTGACCAACACGGGAAAGAGCGTGAGGAACGGCGCGAGCGTGTGGATCCCGAGTTGCGGGGACAGCGCGGCCTGGTCGACCGCATCGGCGTGATCACTGTCCTTGGTGGTGCGGCCGGCGCGGCGTTGTTGTTGGTGACGCCGCCCCGGGCGTTCGAGGCGGCCGCGCCCTGGGTGGTCGGGGTCGCGTCCATCACCATCGTGCTGAATCGCCAGGTCAAAAGCCCCAAGCGCGGTGCGCACCGCCTGGCGCTGCGGGTCGGGCTGTTTTTCGTCGCCCTCTACGTCGGCTACTTCGGGGCCGCCGGCGGGATCCTCATGCTGGCCGTGCTGATCGCCCTGGTCGATCGCCCGCTGGTCACGGTCAACGCGATCAAGAACGTGGTGGCCGGGCTGGCGAACGGTGTGGCGGCCATCGGGTTCGCGGCCTTCGGCCCGGTGCGGTGGGGCGCCGCGGTGCCGCTCGCGGTGGGCTTCCTGGCCGGGGGCTGGCTCGGCCCGGCGCTCGTGCGCCGGCTTCCCGCGCACGCCCTACGGGTGGCGATCGCGCTGTGCAGCGTCGCCGTCGCCGTCAAGCTCGGCATCGATACCTACCGCTGATACGGGGGCCCTGGGGACAGGTCGAGCGGCAGACATCGGTTTTCCGAAAGTCTTCACGGGAAGGGTCGAACGGGGTTCTAATGACACATGGTCTCGGTGCCGTTGACCCGCTCGGTGCGCGTGGGGTATGGGCTCGGCTCGTTCTGCACGGGCACCTTTGCGACCGTTCCCGGTCTCCTGCTCCTGTACTACATGACGAACGTCTTGGCCGTGCCCCCCGGGCTGGCCGGGCTCGCGATCTTCCTGCCCAAGGCGTGGGACCTGGTCATCAACACGTGGGTCGGGCGCCGGTCGGACCGTACGGTCTCCAAGTACGGACCGCGCCGCCCGTGGTTGCTCGCGGGCGCGGTGGCGCTGCCGCCGACCTTCGTGCTGACCTTCGCCGGGCCGCCGCTGCGGGGTGAGGCGGCCGCGCTATACGTGGGGCTGTGCTTCTTCGCCGCCGCGACGGCCTTCGCGCTGTTCGAGGTGCCGTACAAGGCGATGCCCGCGGAGATGACCGACGACTACCACGAGCAGTCGGGCTTGCTGAGCTGGCGCATGGGTTTCCTCGGCCTGGCGATCCTGCTGTCGGGCAGCGTCGCCCCGGCCATCGCGAACTCGCACGGCGACGTCGGCACGGTCGGCGGCTACCGGATCATGGGCATGGTCATCGCCGGCGTGCTGCTCGTCGCGATGATCGGCACGTTCGCGCGGACCGCCAAGGCGCCGTACATCGCGCGGGTCGAGGCCGTGCCCTCCACGCTGCGCGAACAACTCGTGGCGGCGCGGAGCAACCGCAGCTTCTTGCTGCTGCTCGGCCTCGGCTGCGTGCAGATGCTGGCCGCCGGAACCATGCTGGCAGGCGCGCCGTATTTCGCCACCTATGTCCTGGAAAACCCCAATGCGGTCACGACGCTGTTCGTGGCGCTCGTGGGGCCGCTGGTCCTCACCATGTCGTTGTGGGTGCGCATCGCGCGTCGCTACGACAAGCGCGGCGGCATGGTGCTGGCCTCGTCGCTGTTCCTGGTGGGCGGGGTCGCCCTCGCCTTCACGCCGCAGTTCGGCGCGCTGTACGCCCATATCTGCGTGGTCGTGGTCGGGATCGGCTATGCCGGGCTGCAGATGCTGCAATATTCCATGCTGGCCGACACGCTGATCGCCGACACGCTCGAGTCGGGAGTGCGCCGCACGGGAGTCCTGACCGGCCTGTGGACCGCGGCCGAGACGGTGGTGTTCGCCTTCGGCGCGCAGATGCTCGCCTGGATGCTGGCGCTGGGCGGGTTCGTGTCATCAGAGCCCGACCACCCCGTCGCCCAGCCGCAGAGCGCGATCAACGCCGTGCTCATCGGCGGGTCGGCGCTGCCCGCGCTGCTGGTGTCGGTCGCCATCGTGTTGACCTTGCGCTACGACGTGACCGCCGAGCGGCTCGCCGAGCTGCGAGCCCGAGCCGCCGGCCGGACTGACCGGCTGGAGTCCGCGGCCGACTCCGGCTGAGCGCTGACGCCAACGCGGAGGTCCGGGTCGTTTGGACGGCTACGGGACCGGGATCACCCTCGTGGCAGAAAGTACTTCCTGTCGGTTTCTGCGGGCGCGGGACGGGAAAGTCGAACAGTACGCTGACCGCTTCGTTGACTTTGGGAGTTTCTGCCTTGTTAGGGCAGTCTTTCTACTTCCGGGACAATCCGGCCTATACAGGGCATTCGCCGCAGGCCGTGTACGAGCAGCTGTGGTTCCAGGATCGGCGCAAGCGACTGCGCATCCGCGGTGCGATCGCCTTCGTCGCGCTGGTCCTTGGCGCCAAGCTGGCCTCCGTCGGGATCGGCGTGCTCCTCGGCATCGTGGCCGGGGGCACGGATCTGATCTACCACTGGCGGCGGCACGCCGCCACCGCGGTCTGGCGCAGGGGTCAACGGGGCGATCGGCGGATGGCCCGCATCCTCCGGCTCACGGTCGAGCTGCGCGGCTACCGAGTCCTGCACGCACGGAGCGTTCCGGATCACGGGATGGTTGACCAGCTCGTGATCGGACCGACCGGCGTGTGGCTGATCCACAACGAGGCCTGGTCCCCGGACACCGAGATCTCCGTCTACGGCGATCGGCTGTTCATCGGCAAGTCCGCCGCCGCGCGGACCACCGCCGAGTTGCGCGACCGCGCCCGCCGGGTGGCCGAGCTATTGTCCCGCGAGCTGGGGACCGAGATCACCACCGTTCCGCTGGTGGTCGCGCACGGCGGCAAGCTCCCCTGGAACCCGATCTCCGTGGGCGGCATCGTGGTGCTGCGACCGCACCGGGTGCCCGGCCGGCTCACCCGCCAGCGGCACGGTTACCACACCAGGGCGCAGGTCGAGAGCATCACCGAGGCGGCGATCCGGGTGCTGCCGATCGGTGGCCGAATGTTCCCGCCCCACTGGTAGGCGGTAGGCGGCGTCCTGATTCAGTGCTCTTCCGGGCTGTTCCGCGCTGTTCCGTACGATGCCTACTGATCAGGAAGAGAACGGGCAGCTCGACGAGGAGTCCGCGGTGTATGACGTCGTCGTGGTCGGTGGGGGTCACAACGGTCTGGTGGCCGCCGCGTACCTGGCCAAGGCCGGGCTGCGCGTCTGCGTGTGCGAGGCACGCGAAGTCGTCGGCGGCGCGGCGGTGAGCGAGCGGCCTTTCGGGCCCGGCTACACGGTCACGTCGCTGTCGTACGTGGTGAGCCTGCTGCCGCCCGCGCTGGTCCGCGACCTGGATCTGGTCCGGCACGGCTACCACGTCTACCCGCAGGGTCCGTATTTCGCCCCTCGCGCCGACAGACGCTACCTGCAGTTGCCGCCCGACCCGGTGGCGCGCCGCGAGCAGATCGCCAAGTTCTCCGACAAGGACGCTGACGCCTACCCCGCATGGGACTCCTGGATGGCCGGGCTGGGCCGGATCCTCGGCCCGCTGCTCGACCAGATCCCGCCCAAGATCGGCTCCCGCCGCCCGGCCGACCTGCTGCGGCAGGCCGGGCTGCTGCGCGGCCTCGCCGGGACGGTCAGGCCGGACTGTTGCGACGGCTCGGCGGGTCGGTCGACGTGCGGTCGGCCGTCGACATCACCCGCGTGCTCACCTCCAGCATCGCCGACCTGGTCGAGGACCGCTTCGAGTCCGACGCGCTGCGCGGGGTGCTCTCGGTGTCCGGCGTGATCGGCACCTGGGCCGGGCCCCGCTCGGCCGGCACCGCGTACGTCATGCTGCATCACCACGTCGGCGACCTGGGTCACGGGCAGGTCGGCGCCTGGGGCTTCCCGCGGGGCGGCATGGGCGGCGTGACCGGGGCGCTGGCCGCCGCCGCGAGGTCGTTCGGCGCCGAGATCCGTACCGGCGCCCCGGTGGCGCGCATCGACGTACGAGACGGCCGGGCGATCGGCGTCACCTTGGAGTCGGGTGTCGAACTGCGCGTCGGCACGGTCATCACGACCGCGCATCCCCAGATCTCCTTCCTGCGCCTGCTCGACCGCCGGGATCTGCCGCCGGATTTCGTGGCGGACATCGAGCGCTGGAAGACCCGCAGCGGCACCGTAAAGATCAACCTTGCCGTCGACCGGCTGCCCGAGTTCGCCGCCAAGCCCGGTTTCGATCCGCAGGCGCACGGCGGGACGATCGTGCTGGCCGACTCGCTCGACGACATCGAAGGCGCGTTCCAGGACGCGGTGGCGGGCCGCGCGGCGCGGCTGCCGTTCGCCGACGTCTGCATTCCGAGCGTGTTCGACGATTCGCTGGCCCCGGCGGGCAAGCACGTCGTGTCGATGTTCAGCCAGTGGGTGCCGCACCAGTGGCGGGCCGAGCCGCACGGCGCGGAGCTGGCGGCCTACGCCGACCGGCTGATCGCCAGGATGGAGACCGTCGCTCCCGGCTTCGCGGCCTCGATTTCGCACCGCCAGATCATCGGGCCGTACGACATGGAGCGCGAGTACGGCCTGATCGGCGGCAACATCTTCCATGGCGAGCTGACCCCGGGGCAGCTGTTCCACGCCCGGCCGGCCGCCGGGTTCGCCGACCTGCGCACGCCCATTCGCGGTCTCTACCAGGCGGGGTCGGCCACGCACGGCGGGGGCGGAGTGACCGGCATTCCCGGCCGCAACGTTGTCCGCCAGGTGCTGGCCGACCGGCGCCGCGCCCGCTTCAGGCGCTGAAATGGTCTTGTCAAAAGTGTCGAACGATGCCGGAATTTGTTGTCAAGACCGAAAGAATCTAGTACGGGCGGTCATCTCGTAGACCCAAGTAAGGAGCGGTGTCTACGAGGAGGGCCTGCGATGGCAGCACAAACCCGATCGCGCGCGGGCGGCCGGACCGCGAGTGTGCCGGTGGGGACCGATCTCGGTCTCCTGGTCGTACGGCTGATCGTCGGCGGTCTGTTCATGGGGCACGGCGTCGGCAAGCTGTTCGGCTGGTTCGGCCAGGGCGGCGTCAACGGGACCGGCGCGTTCTTCGAATCCGTCGGGTACAAGCCGGGCGAAGAGCTGGCGATCGTGGCCGGGATCGTCGAACTCGCCGCCGGCGCGATGCTGGTCTTCGGGTTCATGATCCCGCTGGCCGCGGCCATCATCATCGGCGACATGATGAACGCCGCCTGGGTCAAGAGCGGCGCGGGCTTTTGGGTCGCCGACGACGGTTACGAATACGAGTTCGTCCTGATCTTCCTGGCGCTCGCGCTCACGATCACCGGAGCCGGCGCCTACGCGCTGGACCGCAACCGGGAATGGTTCCGCAGCCGTGCCGGCGGCGTCGCGGTCGCCGTCGTCCTCGGCGTCATCAGCGGCGTCGTCATGCTCATGATCAGAGAGTAGGCTCCGCGCCGGTTCCGCGCGCCGGCGCGAAGACGGTGGAAGGCCTGGCCAAGCCCCGGTGGCACGGGACGGCCGGGCCTTCAACATGGATACGGTTGGTCGTTTTGCGAGCTCGATACTCAGATGTCGGGGCGGGCGGGTCCGCTCGTTTGGCTGATCCGGTTACCGTAGGTGGGTGATGTGGCGGACGGCGACCGAATTCGACGCGCGGTCGATCAGCACGACGGCCGAGCCGATGGTGCATGGATACCCACCGCCGGCGCGGGCGGCGGGCACCGCCGTCGTGGCCTACTGCGGCGTGCGGACGATCGTGCGCGGGGAGTCCTCGCCCATGCCGCCGCCCGATACCTGTCCCGAGTGCGTTGAGATCTGGGAGCGGCAGCGCGAGTCCGCCGGCTGAGAAGACCCGCTCCACAGGGCGACATTTGGGATATCCGAAGTTCACTTTTGCTCTAATGTGTCCGACGTGTCCGCACCCTCTCCTCCCGGATGGTTTCCCGATCCGTACGGCGCTCCCGGGATGCTGCGCTGGTGGGACGGTGGGCGGTGGACGCAGGCGACGCACCCGCCCCTAGGTCCCGCCCCCGCGTACGGGCAGGGCGGCCCCCCGCCCGGTTTCGGCCCGCCCCCCGCGAAGTCCCGCAAGAACGGGCTGCCCTGGGTGATCGGCGGGGCCGGCCTGACCGTCATCGTGGTCGTCGCCGCGGTCGTGGTATTCGTTCTGCGCGGGGGCGACCAGAGCGAGGCCGCTTCGCCCTCCTCGGCCGCGGCTGCGCCGTCGGTCGCGCCCTCGGCCGAGCCGAGCACGGACGGCGCCGCGCCGGCGCCGGCGCCGGCGGCCCGGTCGGCCGTCATCGGCCGGATCACCGATCCCAAGCTCGGCATCTCCTACGCCCGGCTCGGCGCGCCGTGGACCCTCGCGAGCGGCAGCTGGCTGCGGCCCGACTACTTCAGCGCCGGTCAGGTGTCGATCGTCCAGGCGCCGTTCGAGCAGTATGAGAGCTTCAACGCGACCAGCCTGTCCGGCGCGCTGCGCCCGGACGAGAGCGTCGGGTACGCTGATCCGCGGAACCTGCCGGTGCCCGGCCGGCGCGTCGCGCAGCGGATTCTCCGCGAGCATTTCAATCTCACGAGCCGCCGGACCACCATCTCCTCCGGGCCCTATCGGGTGGCGGGACGCCCTGGGTGGCTGGAGCGCTACCGGCTCGACTTTCCCGACGCCAAGGCCCGTGACTGGAAGTTCTCCGCCGACACCGTGGCGATCCTCGTCCTCGACCTCGGCGATCGCCGGCTGGGCCTGTTGTGGATCTCGGTCCCCGACACCTTCCCCAACCAGGGCGACATCGATCAGGTTCTCGCCTCCGTTCGGATTTCCTGATATTTCCGTGTGGGCGCCGGGGGAGATGTCGGCGTAAGGTGCCGAGTCATGCGGGTCACGGTGCTCGGCGGCTGCGGGGCCTGGCCGGAGGCGGGGCGGGCGGCCGCCGGCTTCCTCATTGAGCAGGACGGCTTCATGGTGGCGCTCGACCTCGGTTACGCGACGCTGCCCAACCTGTTGCGGATCATCCCGCCGGAACGGCTGGACGCCGTGCTCATCACCCACGAGCATCCAGATCACTGCGCGGACCTGCATCCCCTGCACCGGGCGTGGCGGATGCGCGTTGACTCGCTGCCGCCGCTGCGCGTGTACTGCCCCGACGGCGTGCTGGCCCGCATCGAGGGCCTCGAAGGCGGGGAGGACGTCGCCGAGCTGCGTGCCACCCTCGAAGTCCGGCCGCTGGCCCCCGGCGTGAGCTTCGCTCTCGGCCCGTGGCGGGTGTCTAGCCGGTTCCTGCCGCACTGGGTGCCGAACGCCGGGCTGCGCCTCGACGCGGACGAGGTGTCGATCGCCTACACCGGCGACACGGGCCCGAGCGAAGAGATCATCGACCTGGCCGCCGGTGCGTCGCTGTTCATCGCCGACGCGACCTGGCCCGGTCACGCGCCCGCGCACATCCCGCGCTACGACCTGACCGCGACGGAGGCGGGCCGCTACGCGGCCGAGGCCGGCGTCGAGCGGCTGCTGCTGACGCACTTTTGGCCGGGCACCGATCGGTCGCGGTCGGTCGCGGCGGCCCGCGCCCACTACGACCGCGACATCATGGTCGCCGACGAAGGCGTGACGATCTCGGTCCCCCCTCGGTGAATTCGACAAGAAGGGCCTTCGGCCTAGATGAAGAAGGGCCTCCGGCCTCGACGAGAAAGGCCTCCGGCATGGAGACGGTCATCCGCGCGGCGTCCCCGGCGGACGCCTCCGGTCTGCTGGAGCTGCAGGCGACGCTGGATCGAGAGACCCGCTTCATGCTGCTCGAACCCGGCGAGCGCGCGGCCGATCCCACGGATCTGCGAGACCGGCTCGCCCGCCAGACCCGCCAGGTGGGACGGGATGGCGAGGCGGACCCGGCCGACCCCTCGTTCACCCTCGTCGGGTACCAGCGCCGGCGGCCGGTTGGCTACGTGGATGTTTCAGTGCCGCGCTTCCGCCGCGCCCGGCGGACCGGCTCGTTGGTCATGGGCGTGCTGGCCGCCCACACCGGACGCGGGCTCGGCCGGGCGCTGTTGCTGGCGGCCACCGATCATGCCCGCGACCGTGACATGCACCGGCTGGAGCTCACCGTCATGACGCACAACCGCCGCGCGTTCAACCTCTATCTGAGCGTCGGCTTCCTCGTGGAGGGCGTGCGCCGGGCGGCGTTGCGGATCGACGATGGCTACGTCGACGAGTACTACATGGGTCTG
>CALAED010000584.1 GCA_937891035.1 uncultured Thermomonosporaceae bacterium
GGGATCCGTCGTCGTGCTGACGATTCTCATCGCGATGGTCCTGATCGCAGACGGCTGTGCGCTGCTGCTGCTGGACGGCGGAGCAGGGTGCGCGGGCGCGACGCGAGGCGGGGCCAATGCCGATGCCGGCGGCGGCCACAGTCCTGAGCAGGTCGCGAGCGACTATTTCGCCGGCTGGGAGCGCGGCGACTTAGCCGGCATGGAGCGGCTGGTCGCCGATCCGCCATTTGATTTCGTGAGGCAGCGCGAGGACTTCGCCGCGGCGTTGCGGGTATCGTCGGTACGCTTCGCGCCCGACGCCATGGTGCGACCCGACCGCCCAGAAAACGGAACCCGAGTGCCGCTTGGGCTAGGTCTTGGTACAACCGCCGAACACCGACACGGAAGCCTGCAGGAGAAGGCACCGAAGACGGCTCGGCTGGTGCTCACTTTTGGAGTCGTCGTGGCGACGAAGGGATCTCGGGCTCTTCTCGTCAGCCTCACCGCCGCGCACGACGTTGGCCCTGACAGCGCTCTCGCCGAGTCGATTCGAGTCGCGCAGGAGACCCTCGATCATTGGGCGGTCAAGGGCTTAATAGCCCGGACGCCGGCGGCTGTGGAGGACAAGCACATCATTTGGTGGAAGATAGCCGATGGCACGCTGGCATGCCGAATCTGGACCTCAATGCGACTGAACCCGACGTTCGAGGCTCGGGGTGAGGTGAGAGACCGTGAGGGCAATCTTGTGCCTCCCAGGCCCGAGTGCCGTGAAATGTGAACCGAGGTGCCGTCGTCCGAGACGATCTCCAACCTGCCCATGATCAGGAATTCCACTTTCGTTTTCTCTCCCGCGCAGCAGCCGGTCCCATAAAGATGTTTAAAGCTAGTCGACTTGATAGTTGACCTCCAGCCCCACCTTGCGCCCCGCGCATCGACCTCTACATCCCCAACCCGCGGTCGCGGTGGTTCGCAGTCGCCGGCGCATGTACGGCGCCGCCGCAACATCCCGATGATGGTCTTCGGCGTGCTGGTGGTGGTCGGCTGTGCCCTCATCTTCGCCGTGATGTCGCTTCGTGCTGGACAGCGTGTGCCGGTGCTGGCGATGAGCCGTGACATCCCGGCCGGGCAGGCGGTGACGAACGGTGGCCTCATGGTGGTGCGGGTGAGCGTGCCGTCCTCGGCCCATCTCATCGGTGACGGCGAGCGTTCAGCTGTGGTGGGCCGGCCGGCTGCGATGCCGCTGGCTGCGGGCAGTCTCCTCACCAAGGAGGCGGTCGAGTCCGCGTCGCTGCCGACCGTCGGCCAGGCGATCGTGGGCGTGGATGTCAAGCCCGGACGATATCCGCCGCGGCTAGCACCCGGTAGCGCCGTGCAGCTGTATACCGTGCCGGCCGCGTCCTCCGGGGGTGCCGCGCAAGCCCCGGGTCAGATCGCGGCGCCGCTTGGGGAGGGCACGGTACTCGGCGTGGAGCGTGGCCAAAACGACGGCGCCGCTGTGATCGAGCTGCAGCTTCCACGCGAGGAGGTGCCTGCAGTGACCGCCGCCGCGGCCAGCGGCACGATCGCCATCGCGTTGATCGCGTCACGGAGCTGATGTCGATGGCGGTCGTTGCGCTCGTGTCGATCAAAGGTTCTCCTGGGGTCACTACGGCGGCGCTCGCGCTGGCCGGCGCGTGGCGTTCACGCCCCTGCGTGTTGCTGGAATGCGACCCGGCCGGAGGAGATCTGGCGCCGAGTCTTGGGCTACCGGTGACGCCCGGTTTGGTCAGTTTGGCGGCCACTGTCCGCCAGTCACCGGATCCCGCCCAAGTGGGGCAGCATGCGGCCACCCTGCCGAGTGGTTTGCGTGTCGTCGTGGCGCCCGTGGGCGCGGAGCAGGCACGGGTAACGGTAGACGCACTGGGACAATCCCAGCTGGTCGCGTCGCTTGCGCACGCTTCGGACGTGGCGGCGGTGGCCGATGGCGGGCGGCTTGACCCCGAATCACCCGTGATGCCGGTCCTGAGGCAGGCGACGGTTGTGTTGGTGTGCCTCCGGCCGCGGCGCAGCGACCTGGCGCACCTGGCACCCCGCGCCGAGACGCTCCGTGATCTGCCCGGGGCTGGGCTGGTGTTGATTGGTCCGGGAGAGTTCTCCGGTGCGGAGATCAGCGGCACACTGCGGATGCCGATAGCCGTCCACCTACCGAAGGATCCACACGGCGCACGGTTGCTCCTGTCGGCCGGATTGAGGAAAGGCACTGCGATGCTGCCCCTCGTCCGAGCGGCGCGCAGCTTCGCTGACCGGCTGGCGGTCTCGCCGGCGCTCGACAGCATCGAAAGCAGCAGCACTGCGGGCGATGCCCGGCCCGGTCAGCGGCTGGTCCCGCCGGCGGCATGGGGAACGGCACGCCCGTTGCCCGCCAAGGCGGGAGGGACGGGCTGTGAGTGACAAGTTCCCTGGGCTCGAGCCGGCGGAGGCCGCGGCGGCGCAGTGGGTCAAGACCGAGGTCTCCCGCCGGTTGTCCGCGGCGGCCACAACCACCACGGGGCTGGCTGCGGGAATAGGGCAGAACCGCATGCAGGCGGGTCGCCGGTTCCTCGCCGAGGCGCTAGTAGATGCCTACACGGCCCAACAGCTGCGGCATGGTCGCGCACCGCTGGGCGAGAGATCCGAACAACGGATCGGCAGCGCGGTCCTCAACAGCCTGTTCGCCATGGGCGGCTTCCAAACGCTGCTGGATGACCCGAAGATCGAGAACATCAATGCCAATGGCTGCGATCGGGTCTACGTCCGCTACAGCGATGGCCGCCGACAATCCGTTCCGCCGGTGGCGGGTTCGGATGAAGAACTCATCGAGCTGATCCGAACCATCGCCGCCCGGTCGGGGGTAGACGAGCGACGGTTCGACCGGGGCGCCCCTGGCCTTTCGGTGCGGCTGCCGGATGGCAGCCGCCTGTTCGCCGTCATGGCCGTCGCGTCCCGGCCCTGCGTCGCGATCCGGCGGCACCGGTTCCGCACGGTCACGCTTGCTGATCTCGTCCGTCGGGGCACGATCGATCCGGATCAGCGGCGGTTTTTGCAGGCTTTGGTCCGTGCCCGTAAGAACATCGTCATCTGCGGCGGCACAGCGGTAGGGAAGACGACCCTCATCCGCGCGCTGTCCGCGGCGCCGAAGTGGTGCCCATGCTGAACGCGATGTCCCAAGGCAACGATGGATCGATGACCACGCTGCACGCCTCCAGTTCCCGGATCGCCTTCACCAAGCTCGCCGCGTACGCCTCGCAAGCCGCTGAACGGCTGCCGCTGGAGGCCAGCGCCGTACTGATAGCGAGCGCTGTCCATTTCGTGGTGCACCTGGCCTACGACCCCGGCGGGAACCGCGTGGTCTCCAGCATCCGCGAGGTCGTCGACGCGGAGGGGCCACAGGTGATCTCCAATGAGATCTACCGTCCAGGACCTGACCGTCGGGCCGTTCGCAGCGCGGTGCCGCTCCGCGGCGACACGCTCGACGACCTGATCGCGGTCGGCTATGACCCTAACGCGGGACTGGTCGGATGAGCCCAGATGTGGCCTTCGCCGTCATGACCGGTGCCGGCGCTGGGCTTGGACTGGTTTTGATCGCGGTGGGCGTGCGGGTGCCGCCCGCCGCGGCCCCGCCGACGTTGGTTTGCACCTGCCGCCGCAGAAAACACCATGCTGCGGCTGGTCGTCGCCATCGGCTGCGCCGTGATCGCGGGTGCGGTGACCCGCTGGCCGGTCGGGGTGCTGCTGGGCGGCGCGATCCTGACCGAGACGATCTTTTCCTGGCC
>CALAED010000585.1 GCA_937891035.1 uncultured Thermomonosporaceae bacterium
CAGGTTGATGCAGTAGGGAAAAGCCTTGTTGAGCTCGAACAGGAAACCGCTAAGCGGCTTGCCCGCGATTACCGCGATGTGGACGCGGGCCTCGTTCAATGCCAGCGCCGACGGCAGCTCCACCGAATTCACCACTCGCTGCACCGCTGTGATTTCCGCGGCGTTGTAGAGAACCCAAAAGGCCCCCTCGCAAATCGCGGCCACTATGATGATGATCATCATAGTGGATTGGTCGCCCGACCACAGAGCCCAGACCAGCAGCGCGCTCGCGGCAAGCCGTCCTGCTTGGCCGATGAACAGCAGAAGGCGCCGGTTGTAGCGATCGACGAGCCAACCCGCGGGCAGGTGCATGAGCAGGGTGGGGATGGTGCTTGCCGCTGCAACCCACCCTGCGAAGATTGGTGAGTTGGTCAGCAGCAAGGCCAACAGGGGGTTGGCCGTCGCGGAGCATATGTTGCCTAGCTGCGACAGCGCCGAAGCGCTCCATAGGAGTGCGAAATCGTTGCGTCTTGTTCGATTCGGCTTCCCTCCGGAGCGCCCAATCCTCACTGAGGGTCGCCTTCCTAGCTCATTGAGTAATGGTCACGTCAGTATTCCGCCGGGATAAAGCAATACAGCGGATGCGGCGAATAAAGATAGACACTACTCGCCCGTACTAGATGTGCCGTCGGAGCGCGATCAGCACATCTGATGTCCCCTACTCGAAAGAGTACCAGTCCCTGAGCAATTTGCTCTGGAACTTCGATCGACTGGCAGGACGAAGTTAACTTCGACGATTCGTCACGTGGCTGGGGCGTGGTTAACCCAAGCGCTCGAACATCAGTCGTTCAGCCTCTTTGCGCAGATGCCGGGGCAGCGGCGGGCGGCGGGCTCTGACCGCGCGCTGCGCGAGGTCGGCCGCGGTGTGTGCGTCGCCTCTAAGCTCCAAGACCCGGGCCACTCGCAATAGTGCCGGTCCGCTGTCGCCGGCGTCGTCGACCAACTCCAGTTCCGCGGTCGCCGCCTCCGAGCCGGCTCCCTCTCGGGTCTTGGCCAGCGCCCAGGCCGCCCGGCTGGACGGCCTGTCTTCGTAGTTGACCCGATCCAGATCGCGCAGCGCTGGCTCCGCCTTGTTCAGGTCGGCCAGCAGCTCCCCCCGGAGCCGAAGCGCCTCAGCGGTACCGCCGTCCTGGCTGAGCGCGTCGTCGAGGAGTGCGATGGCCGCCTGGGTGCGGTCCGCGTACCACAGAGCGTGCGCGAGGGCGGTCTTGACGAACAGATCGCTCGGCAACTGAGTCAGCGCCGCCCGCAAGCGGTTGACCGCCTCGGTTGTACCGTTTCCGATCTTCAGTCGGCCGACGGCCGCGAGCAACATGCCGACATGCTCGGTGTCTCCCAAGGCCGCGAAGGCCTTGGCCGCGCTTTCGTAGTGCTCGGCGGCGAGCTCCAACCGGCCCTCGTCATAGGCGATCGTGCCGAGGAGGCATTCCGCTGCCGCACGCAGCCGCTCGTCGGCAATGGGTTCGTCGACCACGGCCGTCGCGCGGTGCCAAGCGAGCTTGAGCTCACCGGCCGTGGCGGCCGCCTCCGCCGCCGCCAGCCGCGGCCGGCTGTGCCGTATCGCGTCCGCGGCGCTGGGATCGAGACATCGGACGACGGCACGCAGCCGAGGATGACGCAGGCGGTAGCGGCGCAGGCCCGCGTCGTGATCCGCCCGTAGCAGTCCGACATCCTCGAGGGCACGCACGATCGCGTTGGGCAGGTCATGAGTGGCGCCGTTGCCCTCCTCGACTCCGGCCGGGTTTTGCCAGCCAAACACATGGCGGAACCACGCGGTGAGCACCCGCGGCAACTGGCCGTGCTCGCCCGCGACCGTCGCGAGAGCCTGCAGGCAATGGTCGGCGAGGACCTGGTCGACCACGGTCGGCAGGAACTTGATCGGACCACGATTGCCTCTGGGAAAGTCCGCCCAGAGGCGGCCGCATACGACTTGCAGTAGCGCGGGATCGATGGCGGCCGCACCGCCCGCCAGCTCGGCTACGAGGTGGCGGTCACTCGCGACGAGTGGATGATCGGTATCGTTGAGCGGTCCGGTCACCGCTTGACGGGCGGCGGCGGGACGGAACGCCTCCAACGAGAACGTGGCGACAGAGGCCGCTTCCGGAAGGCCGGCTCGGATCAGCAGCCGTGTCAGCTCCTGAAGGTTCTCGGTACGGACGGCGATGAGCAGATGCAGATTCGCGAGTTCATCGGTGGCCTTTACGAGCTCTTCGACGAACCTCCTGCGATGTCTACTCCTCTGGCTACTCCGCTGGTCGGTGCCCGGAAACAGCAGATCGGCCTGGTCCATTGCGGCGAGTACGGGGATCGGCACGGCATCGTGTCCACCACGCGACCGCCTGTCTAGAAGGTCGCGGATCGAGGAGCCGGAAATTCGGGCGGGAGGCTCATCGGGGTACCAGGACGACAACAGCGCGAAGGTGAACGGGTTGAGGTCCAAGGCGGCCAGCGGAAAGTCTGCGGGGAAGGCGAGCCTGCCGAGGGGGAGCACCCTGGCGCCTGGATCCTCACCGAGCTTGGGTAGCACGCCGGCACGCAGCAGCGACGTCTTACCCACGCCGGCCGGGCCGTGCAGAATGGTCAGCCGATGATCACGCCATAGCTTGGAGAGGGCGGCTGCTTCGTCGGCTCTGCCATGGAAGATCGTCTCATCCGCCGCATCGAAAGGACGTGAGCCGACGTAAGGTGAATAGATGCTCATTGCCTGGTCAACGCCATGAGTCGGGGGCGGGCGGGTCTACTGGGGTCTTGGTTGCAGGGTATTGCATCTGATACGCGCCCTCCCCGTGAATGAAGGAATGCGAAGGGCTTGGCCGGATGCGGAAACCCGCACGCCTCCCGTGGCTCTTCTTCTTTTGGGTTAGAGCTTGTTATCGAAACTGGCGCCGTCGACCATCGGGCACGTCGGGTTGATGGCCTCCTCTATCGCGGCTGTGAGGATGGGGTTGTCAATGGGTCGCAGGAGGTCAGGAGTGACGCTCTGTAGGTCGATGATGAGCGGCTGCATGATCTCTCCTCAATGAGCAGCTGTGCGGACCGGGATAATCTTCCCAAATATAAACCTTGAACGCTGGCTCGCATCTTGCGCGCGCTTTGTGCGCCGGCGCTTATTTATATTTCGGGCTGCCGAATCTTATATGTGTCATGTGACACATAACTCGGGCGGCTAACCAGGTTTTCTATTCGTGTAGATGGATGTGCTGGTCTAGACATAGGCTGGCCAATTATCCACATGGCTGAGAAGAGTCGGAGGCGTTACGGGGTGGTTGGGCAAGAAGCGACTGCCGGGACGTCGGAGTCTCGGGTCCCTCCGGTCTGGGGCAGTATTCCACCGCGCAACAAGAACTTCACCGGTCGCGAGGATCTTTTGGCCACATTGCGGGCCGGCATCGCGAGCCAGGTGACGGCCGTGGTCCCCCAGCCGAAGACGTTGCATGGTCTGGGCGGTGTCGGCAAGACGCAGATGGCCGTTGAGTACATCCACCGGTACAGACACGAGTACGACGTGGTCTGGTGGATCCCCTCTGATCAACCGTTTTTGGTGAAGACGGCGTTGGCCGAACTCGCTCCCCACCTCGGGCTGCCCCCCGCCGCGGTGAGCGGGATCGAGGACGCGGCCAGGGATACGTTGGACGCGCTGCGCCGTGGTGATCCCTACGGCAAGTGGCTCCTCGTCTTCGATAACGCCGACCAGCCGGAGGATCTACTCGACCTCATCCCGCGCGACCGCGGTCATGTGCTCATCACCTCTCGCAACCATCGATGGGGCAGTCTTGTCGACGCGATCCCGGTGGACGTCTTTCACCGGGACGAGAGCGTGGAATTCTTGGCCAAACGGGTGCGCAACGCGATCAGTGAGGACGACGCGGCCCGTCTCGCCGAGGAACTGGGCGACCTGCCGCTTGCGCTCGAGCAGGCGGGAGCACTGCTTTTCGAGCGCGGCATGAGCGCCTCGGAGTATCTCGAGCAGTTGAAGGAGCGCACCAGTCAACTGCTCTCCCAAGGAAGGCCGGCCGAGTACCCGCTGCCGATGACGGCGGCGTGGAGCGTCTCGGTCGCCAACCTCACCGAGACCCTGCCCGAAGCGGTCGAACTGCTGCGGGTCTGTGCCTTCTTCGGCTCCGAGCCCATCCCACGCGAGGCCATCAGCCGGGCTCCGGGCGGCCTGCGACCAGAGCTGGCAGGGCTCATCAACGACACGATCCGGCTGGGCCGCGCGTTCGGCGAGCTCGGGCGGTACGCGCTGGCCAGGCTGGACATACCCGGCCGCACCATCCAAATTCACCGGCTCGTGCAGAAGCTGGTCCAAGACGAGCTGTCGCCGGAAGACCAGGAGCTGTACCGGCGGGAAGTTCATCTGCTGCTGGCCGCCTATGACGCGGGAGACCCTGGGGACGAGACGAGTTGGCCCAAGTACAGCAGCCTGCTCGGCCACCTGGCCCCCACGAAGATCTCTAACTCCGCTGTCCCCGAGGT
>CALAED010000586.1 GCA_937891035.1 uncultured Thermomonosporaceae bacterium
GCACCGGGGCGCCCCCGAAGGGCCCCGGTGACGCGGTCCCAGACCAGGCGCGGCCGCAACTCGCCGAACTCGTCGCTCGGATAGCGCCCGGCGAGCATGTCGAGCGTGGCCTCGAGCGCGCTACGCGGCAGCGTGGCGAACGGAGCGGCGCGCCGGACCAGCCGCTCGAGGTCGTCGACCGTCCATTCGTCCATCGCCACCATGGCGACGATCTGCTGGGCGAGCACGTCGAGCGGATTGCGCGGGTAGCGCAGCTCCTCGATGGCGCCGAGCCGCATCCGCTCGGCCACGACAGCCGTTTGGACGAGATCGCCGCGGTACTTGGGGAAGATCACGCCTTTGGACACCGCGCCGACCTGGTGACCGGCCCGGCCGACCCGCTGCAGGCCGCTGGCCACCGACGGCGGCGACTCCACCTGGACGACCAGGTCGACGGCGCCCATGTCGATGCCGAGCTCGAGGCTCGATGTGGCCACTACGGCGGGCAGCCGGCCCTGCTTGAGCGCGTCCTCGATGCCCGCCCGCTCTTGTTTGGAGACCGAGCCGTGGTGCGCCCGCGCCACCTCGCCCGGCGCGCCCCTGGCCGCCCCCGACTCCGCCATGATCTGGGCCGGCGAGTGGTCCTCTGGCAGCGTCTCGCCGTGCGCGCGCTCGTACGCCAGCTCGTTGAGCCGCCCGCACAGTCGCTCGGCCAGCCGCCGCGAGTTGGCGAACACGATGGTGGAACGGTGCGCCTCGACCAGGTCGAGCACCTTGTCCTCGACGTGCGGCCAGATCGAGCGCTGGCGCGCGTCGGTGCGGCCCGAGTCATCATCGAAGGCCCCGATTTCGGCCATGTCCTCGACCGGCACGACGATGTCGAGCTCGAACCGCTTCTCATACGGTGGCTGGACGACCGTCGCCGGTCGCCGTCCGCCCAGGAACGCCGCGACCTCGGTCACCGGCCGTACGGTCGCGGACAGGCCGATGCGCTGCGCCGGGCGGTCGAGCAGCGTGTCCAGCCGCTCCAGGGACAGCGTCAGATGCGAGCCGCGTTTGGTGCCGGCCACCGAGTGCACCTCGTCGACGATCACGGTCTCGACGCCGCACAGCGCCTCTCTGGCCTGTGAGGTCAAGAGCAGGAACAGCGACTCTGGGGTGGTGATGAGGATGTCGGGTGGCTTGGTGGCGAGCCGGCGCCGCTCGTCGGCCGGAGTGTCGCCGGAGCGCACACCAACGCGCAGATCGGGCTCGGGCAGGCCGAGACGCCTGGCCTGCTGCCTGATGCCGGCGAGCGGGGCCCGCAGGTTGCGCTCGATGTCGACCGCCAGCGCCTTGAGCGGCGAGATATACAGCACCCGGCAGCGCGCCTTGGGGTCGGCCGCCGGCGCCGTGGCGGCGGTCGCCCCGGTCGCCTCGGCCGACTGCGGGGCCGACAGCGCGGCCAGCCGGTCCAACGACCAGAGGAAGGCGGCGAGCGTCTTGCCCGAGCCGGTGGGCGCGACGACCAGGGTGTTGTCGCCGCTCGCGATCGCCGCCCACGCGCCGGCCTGCGCCTCGGTGGGCGCGGCGAACGCCCCCCTGAACCACATCTGGGTGGCGGGAGAAAAGCGATCAAGGGCGGTATCGGTCACGATCCCATCCTGCAACGCGGCACCGACAAAACGCGTCGGCCCGGCCGACTGTGAACAAGCCGAGGCCGGCGCGCCCCCGCCTTGGCGCGCCGGCCTCATCGACACGGCTCGCGGAGAGCCTCTTTGGCCGGTGTTCGGGTTAGTGGACGCGGCCCATCCGCACCTGGCGCTGGTGCGCGACGGCCCGGTCGCGAGCGTACTTGGCGCGCAGGGCGTGGCTTTGCGCCCGCCAGGTTCGGGGCCCGCCGGTGAGGAACGTCCAGAGCATGGCCAGCACGACCGCCAGCGGGATCAGCGCGCTGAACTGGAAGATGGAGGGCGTCAGCCATGGGGTGCCGTCGGCGGTCCACGCTTCGTCGGCGTCCGGTCCGGTGACGGCGCCGGGCAGCGTCCCGGCGGCTAGGGCCTCGACCCCGTTGACGCGTACGTCGTGTCGCTGGACCTTGCCGTCCGCGGAGACGAAATCCCCGGTGCAGACCGTGCCGAGCTGATGCGCGTCGCATTTCGTCACGGTGATGGAGCCCAAGATCCCCTCGCCGTGGACGGCCTGATAGCCGGCCGTCCGGTGTTGGGTGTCGAGGAACAGGAACAACAGGCTGGCGAACACGATGACGAAGCCGAGCCGGAGCAACCGGCCCAGCGTGATCTCCCCGGCGTCCGAACGGTGTGTCACGGCGACCTCACGTGCTGGAAATGACCCTTGGCGGGAGGGTCGCACGCGATCATCGGCGCATCCATGTCCGGTGACACACTGCCGAAAAGTTGTGCGTAAGCTTTTCCAGGTGCGTCTTACGGTCTTCTGGCAGCGGATGAACGAGCAGTTCGGCGAGGGGTACGCCGACAGCGTCGCCAAAGACTACGTGCTGGCCGAGCTCGGCGGCCGCACCATAGAGCAGGCCCTCGCCGAGGGGGAGTCGGTCAAGACCGTTTGGGCCGCCGTCTGCGCCGCCTTCGACGTCCCGCAGCGCCTCCACTAGCGCTTCCCTCGCCGCCGGGATCGGAGACGAATCGGCGTGTCGGCGGTTGATCGAACTTCTGTTCGGTAAAGTGAGTTCCGGTAGCGACGTTATCCACAGTT
>CALAED010000587.1 GCA_937891035.1 uncultured Thermomonosporaceae bacterium
CTGGCGGTGCGCGTTCTCCGCCGCCGGGCCTGACGCCGTACGAGCCCGGGCCGTGATCGCCCAGTCGGTCGCGGCCCGGGATCCCGCCCCGGCCCGGCCGGTCATGATCATTTTCGCCGGTGAACGTCCGTCCGCCGCCAGGCCATCGTGACCAGGATCACCCGCGGTGGTGAAAGGGCCGTCAAAGAGCTCCGATCCGCCCCTGGCCATACACGGTCAGCGTCTAATGTGGGCCGCATGGCTTCGCGTGTCCTGTCGCGACCCGCGCCCCGTACCCGGGGGCGGCGGCGCGGCGTCCGCGCTTTCGCCGTCACCATGGCGATGGTGGGCGGGCTCGCCGGGTGCGGCCTGACCCAGAGCACCGTCGACCTGGGCGAATGGTTCACCGTCACCAGCGGGGCGTTCCGTGAGGGCGGGCAGATTCCCGCCCGGTTCGGCTGCCCCGCCTACCGCGGCGGAGTGGGCAAGACTCTGCCGCTGCACTGGTCGGGGAGTCCGCAGCCGCCCGCGACCCAGGCGTTCGCCATCGTGATGGACGATCCGGACGCACCGAACGGTTCGTACGTGCACTGGGTGATCGCGAACATCGACGGGACCACCGCCGACCTGGTAGAAGGGGCGCATCCAGAGGGTGCGGTCGAGGCCATCAACACCTCCCAGACCCCCAAGTACCAGCCGCCCTGCCCGCCCAAGGGGCAGATGCACCGGTATCGGTTCACCGTCTACGCCCTGAGTGAAAGACTGCCGCTGCAACAGGGGGCCGAGCTCGACGACGCGCTCAACCAGATCGCGAAGCACACGATCGGGCGAGGGAGGCTCACCGGGACGTTTGGCTCAAAGTGACACCGCTCGATGTATCGGACAAAGCGGTGCGTAGCGCACAGATTGCCTGAATTGGCCAATCGGTGCGAGTCGTGTGAAGGTAGATGTCCGCGAAGGGTGTGACAAGCGCTATAGCGGTCGGCAACAATCGGGTGAGGTCCCTAGGGGCCGCGACGCAGCTGAGATCCGGGGCAAACCTGCAGGACAAGTCGGTGTCGGCCGCTAGACCAGGCATTTGGGTGGTGCAATGACTTACATCGTCGTCCTCGGCCTCGTCGTGGTCGTGGTCCTCGTAGTGGTCCTCGTGGCCCTGGGGCTTCGAGCCGGCCGGGCGTCCCGCGACGAGGACGACTGGATCACGGAAGACTCGCCCCGTGGCCGGCGCGCCCCCGACTATGACGAAGAAGACGAGCTGGACCACGCCTACGGCACCGGCTACGACCGGCGCGTGGCCGGCGCTCCGTTGGGCCCGCCACCACCGGGGCCGGCCCAGGCCGCCGGCGGGCAAAGCCGCCCCGCGGAGAAGCTGGACGACGACGATTACTGGGCGACCATCACCTTCGACAAGCCGAAGTTCCCGTGGCAGCACGACAACGGCGCCGAGCGGCCGGCGAACGTCCCCGACCCGCTGGATGAGCACGTGGCCGGCGAGCAATCGTCCCCCTCGCACCTGCAGCCGGCCCAGGCCGGTCCGAACGCGCCGCAGCCGTCGCCGCTGGCCGCGCCCTCGATGGCGGCGGGCCCGCTGGACCTGCCCGGTCAGCTAGCTCAGCCAGGTCAGCAGACGCGTCCGATCGACCCGCTCGACAGGTCGTTGCCGCTGCCGGCCACATCCTCCGGAGCCACCCTCTCGAACGACCCGCTGACCGGCCGGGGCCCGTTGGGCACCGGCGATCCGCTCGGTGTGTCGTTGACACGTGCGGACGCCCACGATCCGGAGGCGACGCAGGTGTACGCGGCCGATTCGCCGACGTCCTACAGCGACAAGTCGTACGGGGACAACTCCTACGCGGACAAGTCGTACGGGGAAAACTCCTACGGCGACAACTCCTATGGCGACAAGTCATACGCCGACAACTCCTACGGCGGCGACAGCTCCTACAGTGACGTCTCATATGGCGGTGACAGCTCCTACGGCGGATCCGGTTCGTATGGCGGCACCAACCCCGGGTCGTCGTACGGAACCAGCACACCGAACTCCTACGGCGGCGGCTCCGCACTGCAAGGCCCGCTGAGTTCGTCGACATCACCCGGCTTGTCCAACTCCTCCCCTGGCTTGTCCAGCGGTTCGTCCAGCCCGTCGGTCTCGTCGGTCTCGTCGGGGTCCACGGGCGACAGCGACTCGCACCGGCTGCCCACCGTCGACGAACTACTCCAGCGAATCCAGGCGGACCGGCGCAAAACCACGACCCAGGGATCCGCGGCGAGCACCACGTCGATCGACCCGCTGACCGATCCGCTGACCAGCGGCTCCCGCAGCGGCGGCGCGGCGGGCAACACCGGCCCGCAGCAGTCCCTCGGATCGCTTGGCTCCACCGGGTCGTCCCGCGGTGACGCCGGCTACGCCACGAGCGGCTCCTGGTCGAACCCGGGCGGCTCCTCGCCAAGCCCGTCGGGGTCGACGAACACCTCGAACCCGTCGAGCACCGGGCCGGGCGGGCCCGCCTCCTCCCCCTCCTTCGGCACCGACCCACTCGGCATCGGCACCCTCGGCGGCGGCCAGTCCGTCGGCAACGGGCTGCCGGCCGGCGACCTCGGCGGCGGATACGGATCGGCGGGCGGCGGCTACACCTCAGGACCGGGCGTCCCGACCGTCCCTTCCGGCTCCAACGGCGTCACCGGCTCGCCGGTCGACGGCTACCCGTCGGCGCCGGTGTACGGAGAGGCGCCCCGCTACGACGACCCGCTCGGCGGCTACGGGAGCCTGCCCGGCGGTCGCGGCGACTCCTACGGATCAATGGGGCGGAACTCCGGCCCCATCCCGTTGCAGAGCCCGCCGCCCGCGGTCGAGGAGCCGAGCCGCTACGCGGACTTCACCGGTAGCAGCAACTACGGCGGCGGACCGAGCGGCGACCCGCTCAGCTCGTCGGGCGGCTACGGCACGGCGCCCGGGTCCGGCGGCGCCGGCTCGGGTTCCGGCTCCACCTACTACGGCTCCGCGCCGGCCGACCAGAGTTATGGTCAGCCTCCCGAGCAGGGTTACGGCCCGCCGCCGCAGCCCGACCACGGGTACGGCCAGTCCGCGGGCACTACGGGTGGCCAGGCCTACTCGCCGCCGCCGGGCAACTACGGCGGAGCCCCGTACGGCTCCGGCGGCGGGCCCGCATATGGGGCTCCCGAACCGTCGACGCAGCCACAGTCGCAGCAGCGGGGCGGCGACGAATGGGACACCTACCGCGACTACCGGTCCTAGGAGCGACCTTCACGCCTTGTCCCGGATAAAGCGCTCATCCCGGATAAGCGCTCATCCCGGATGAGCGGTATCGCCGACCGCGCGGGTCACTCGAAGCGGTGTCGCGGCGCGTCCCGGCGCACGATGTCGTAGATCTCACGCAACGACGGCCCGTCGAGGCGCGGGGTGGTATGGAGCGAGTTCACCACTGCCCCGGAGTCGTCGTAGACCTCGAAGTGGTACCTGATGCGCCCGCCCTCACCGTTGGCTGCCAGTTGGTAGAACCGGCACCGGCACTCTTCGTCGAGGCGGTCAAGCGCGGCCTCATGCGTGGGGGTCTGGAAGAGCTCGATGCCCAAGTCGCCGATCAACTCCCTCACCGTGTACACGGGCACGTCCTTCCTCCGACCAGGAACACCAGGATTCCATCTGGCGGCCGTCACTGTGCGTCAAAGTACAGGAAAAGTCGGCAGTTGACCCCGCCCATTTGGCCAGATATCACGTTCTACTGCCTTTGCCGCGAGAAGATTTTTACTCTGGCGGTCACATATCCGCCCGCTCGCCGGCGTCGATCACGAACATGGGAAGGCGCCGGGCGAGGCCATCAACGGTGACGGAAACGGCGCGGTGGCGGTCCCACGCCGCCCTGGTGAGGCGCGTCCGGCGTTCGACCTCCACAGCTCCACGGATAACGTGCCGATTGACGCCGTCCGGCCGATAGCCGAGCTTGCGTGAGACGGCGTGCGATGCCGCATTGCCGGTGAGCGCACCGGAGACGGCCTCCTCGGCGCCCAATCCCGCGAACGCGAGGTGCAGCACGGCGGCGCGCATCTCGGTGCCGATCCCCTGCCCTTGATGGCGCCGTCCGAGCCAGGAGCCCGAATCCACCTGGCGCATGACCGCGAAGTCACGCGCGTTGATGGCCTGCTGCCCGACGACCTCACCGCTGCGGAACACGGCGAGGTTGAGCGACCAGTCGTGCGGGGACCAGCTCCCCAGCTTCAGCCAGTGGTACTGGATGACGCTCCGCGCGACCTCGGCCGGCCGCTGGTCGGTCCACGGCACGAGGAACGGCATCACATCGGGCTCGTGGATGCCCTCGGCCACCGTCTCCGCAAGGTCCGCCAGCTCGCCCGGCGAGGGCAACCGCAGCTCAAGGCGCGGCGTCGTCAGCCGCAGCCCCAGCAGCCGTGTCATGGCCGACTTCACCGCGTGTCTCCGTAAAGCTGGTCGAGTCCGGCAAGCAGGACCCCGCTCTGGATAGCGCGCTCAAATCCGCGTTTAATCTGCCCGGAAAGTGCCCTGACCGAGCATGATCACATGCTGCGATACAGGTCAACGTCATGAGAGGCGGACGAGCCAGCCTATAGGCCGGGTTTTGTGGTCCACGCGAGTGGACCGGCGGCCATCCATCTCGGGCCGCCGTTGCCGGCGGCCTCTAGCGGTCTACCCGCAGGCTCGGGCGGGCCGCCCTCGAACGCCTGCGCGGGTCCGCCTGAGCGAACCCTTCTTGACCTTGCTCCGGGTGGGGTTTACCGAGCCGCCCGAGTCACCTCAGGCGCTGGTGAGCTCTTACCTCACCGTTTCACCCTTACCCCTCGCGAGGAGGGGCGGTCTGCTTTCTGTGGCACTGTCCCGCGGGTCACCCCGGGTCGGCGTTACCGACCACCCTGCCCTGTGGAGCCCGGACCTTCCTCGGCGGAGGCCCCCGGTTTCCACTCAGGGCCTCCGACGCGACCGCCCGGCCGGCTCGTCCGCCGTACGTCAAGGCTACCCAGCGGGGCGCACGGTGAGTATCCGTTCGTATCAGTACGTGGAGACCTCGAGCAGGTTGCCGTCGGGGTCGCGGAAGTAGAGCGAGGTCATCGGGCCCTGCGCGCCCGTGCGGTCGACGGGACCCAGCTCGATCGGGACGCCGCATCGTTCAAGGTGTGCGGCGACCGCGTCGATCGGCGTGGCGCTGATCAGGCAGAAGTCCGCCGAGCCCGGCGCCGGGGCGGTGGCCTTGGGCTCGAACTCGTGGCCGGCCCGATGCAGATTGATCTTCTGCGCGCCGAAATGCAGCGCGCGTCGGCCGTCTCCGAAGGTGACCGCGCGCATCCCGAGCACCCGGGTGTAGAAATCCACCGCCGCTTCGACGTCGGCCACGGTGAGGACGATGTGGTCAAGGCGTTCCAGCGAGATCCCGTTCATGTCGCATGAGAGTACGGTCGCGCGGCCGCCGGGACGAGCGGGACATTTGACGCAACCAGCTGGTTGCCATAATGTTGCAATGGAACGGTTGCGATACTAAAGGGGGCTGACGATGGGTTTTCCCGATCGGATCGAGCGGACCGTGGAGGTCGCCCAGCCGCCCGGCAAGGTGTGGGCCGCGCTCACCACGGCCGAAGGGCTGAGCGCCTGGTTCGGTGACGAGGCGACGATCGACCTGCGTCCCGGCGGTTCGGCCCAGCTGAAGTGGGCCGGGGAGCACACGGCCGACCTGCGGGTGGAGCGGGTGGAGGAGCCGACCGTATTCGGGTTCACCTGGCAGATCTACGGGCTTCCTGAGGGCGATCCGCGCCGTACCTATGTCG
This sequence comes from uncultured Thermomonosporaceae bacterium, assembly GCA_937891035.1. Classification (GTDB taxonomy): domain Bacteria; phylum Actinomycetota; class Actinomycetes; order Streptosporangiales; family Streptosporangiaceae; genus CALAED01. The sequence goes on from CALAED010000587.1 coordinate 5,791, forward strand.
AGTTCACGCTCGAACCGATCGGCGCCGGCACCCGGGTGAGGGTGGTCGAGAGCGGTTTCGCGCAGTTGCCGGAAGACGTCCACCGCACGGCCTACGACGGCAACACCAGCGGGTGGGCGCGCGAGCTTGGCGAGCTGGCCGACTACCTCGATGCCGCCGCCTGACATCGAGACGATCGCCGAGCAGGTCTTCGTCGCCCTGGCCGATCCCACCAGGCGCGCCATCTTGGCCGCGCTGGCCGCGGACGGCCCGGCGACGGCGACGGATCTGGCCGCCCGGCTGCCGATCACGCGGCAAGCGATCGCCAAGCACCTGGGCCTGCTGGCCGAGGCCGGCTTGGTGACGGCCGAGCCCGGCGAGCGGCGGCGGGTGCGCTACCACTTGCGCTCCGCGCCGATGCGGGTGGCGCAGCAGTTCCTGGCCGCGCTGGCGCGCGATTGGGACGGCCCGCTTGACGCGTTGAAGGACCACCTCAGCCGGTGAGCGAGCCGGGCGCCGAGCAAGATCAACAATATCTCGAAAGGTAATCTGGCCAGTTCATGGGCCCTAGCGACATATAGGGCAACCATAAGGGGGAGATATGGCAAGTATGCAAAGACCTCCAGTCGTGTCCCGACAGGAGTGGGAGGCCGCGTGGGAGCGGCTGCTCGTCAAGGAGAAGGAGCTCACCCGGGCGCGGGACGCGATGGCGGCCGAGCGCCGGCGGATGCCGTGGCTGGCGGTGGACAAGGACTACGCGTTCGAGGGGCCGGAGGGCAGGGCGAGCCTGCTCGATCTGTTCCATGGCCGCCGGCAACTGATCGTCTATCGAGCCTTCCTCGAGCCGGGAGTGGACGGCTGGCCCGACCACGCCTGCGTCGGTTGTTCCATGGTCGCCGATCAGGTCGCCCACCTCGCCCATCTGAATGCCCGTGACACGACGCTCGTCTTCGCCTCGCGCGCGCCGCAGGCCGACATCGAGCGCGTGAAGGCGCGGATGGGCTGGACCATGCCCTGGTACACCATGCTCGACGAGTTCGACGCCGACTTCGGCGTGAACGAATGGCACGGCACGAACGCGTTCATCCGCGACGGCGACAGGGTGTTCCGCACCTACTTCATAAACAGCCGTGGCGACGAGGCGATGGGAGGCACCTGGAGCTATCTCGACATCACCGCGCTCGGGCGCCAGGAGGAGTGGGAGGA
>CALAED010000588.1 GCA_937891035.1 uncultured Thermomonosporaceae bacterium
GAGCCGAGTCGGGCAGCGTCTGCGGCTCGAAGAGGATGTCTTGAGCCGTGGCGCCACCGGCCACCGAGTACCCGTTAGAGGTCACGCCGATCTGGGTGTAGGTCTTACCCGCGAAGACGAACGCCGGGACGGTGAAGTTGAGCGCGTCCTCGTCGCCGATCGGCGTCGGCTCGATGCCGAAGTCGTCAAGCGGCAGGTAACCGGCCGGTGTCTCGCCCGGCGCGATCGTGGGCCGGTCGGGCTCCCGCCGCGCCAGGTCGGCCGTCGCCACCACGTCCCGCGAGCCGATCCGCCGCGCGCCGGTGACCGACGTCAGGCTGAGGTTCGCGTCGAGATGGCTGACGGCCGCGACCTCGGCGGGCTCCAGGGTGTCGTTCTGGACCGTCACCTCGCATGTCGACCGGCCGGTGCTCACCGCGATCGACGCCGGAGCGCAGGTCTGGGCGAGCGTGACCCCGCCCTGCTTGCGGTTGAAGGCCACCGGCAGGTGCAGGTCGCGCGCGCCGCCCTGCTGGTCGAGCCGGATCTGCCCGAAGTACTGCCCTTCGGCGAGCGCCAGCCCACTGATCGCGATGGTCAGCTTGACCGTCCCGCCGGGCCGGACCGAGAACGAGCTCGGCACGACGGTGAACTGCGCGCCGCGCGGCGCGGTCGTCGAGACCCGGTAGTCGAGCGTGCGGTTCGTGACGTTCTTCGCCGTGCGCTTAGTGGTGATCACGCCGGGCATGGTCGGCGCGTTCACCGACGGCAGGTTCAGATCGATCCTGTCCGCCGCGGGCAGCGCGGCCGACGCCGCGTAGTTCGCCGCCGTCTCGTCGAACGTCAGGCCCGGATCGCCGGCCTTGGTCAGGTCGATCCGGCCGCCGCCGACGTCGAACGGGTCGGTCGGCGTCACCCGGTCGTGCTTGAGGACGGAGGTCTTGGCGGTGGTCTCAAGCGCCGACTTGACCTGACCCGGCGTCCAGTCCGGGTGCAGGGCGAACAGCAGCGCCGCCGCGCCCGCCACGTGCGGCGCCGACATGGAGGTGCCGGCGATCGCCTGGTAGAGGTTGCCCGGCGGGCCGAGCGCGGTCACCCGAGGGTCGGGGGTCGGCGTGGTGCCCGCGAGGATCTGCAGGCCGGGCCCCGTGACGTCGGGCTTGAGGAAGTCGCCGCCCGGTCCGCGCGAGGAGAACGCGGTCATGACGTCGCCGGTCCCGTTCGCGCTGGCGCCTTGGGTGAAGCCGGCCCGCGCGCCCGGGTTCGCGGTGACGAACGCCACCAGCGCGTCGCCCTCCGGCTTCTCCAGGTGCACGACCGGCAGCCAGTGGTTGTCGGTCATCGTCTCGGCCAGCCGCTCGTTGAACAGCAGCATCCCGACGGCGCCGCCCTGCCGGACGTTGAAGCCCCGGTCGACGCGGCCGACGGCGCTTACCACAGAGCGTCGACACACGACGATCTTGCCGGTGAACGTTCCCGGTGGAGCGGGCGTGGCGCAGTCGATGTCGCTGTACGGCGGGGCGCTGGCGAGCACCACGGGCGCCGGTGACGCGACCCCGCCGGTGACGGTGGCGCCGCGCAGCGTGGCCGTGGCCCCGCCGCCGGTGAGCGTGACCGTCGACTGGAACGCGCGCCGCTGGGAGGAGGCGGCGACCGTGGTGACCCACGGCGAGTTGTGGTTGACGGTCGCCGCGTCGGGGCCCTCGTTGCCGGCGGACGCGGAGACGAAGACGCCGGCCGCGTACGCGTCGAGGAAGGCGAGCTCGACGGGGTCGCTGAACGGGTCGACGCCGCCGGAGATGGAGAAGTTGATCACTCGTACCTTGTCGAGTATCGCCCGCTGCACCGCCAGGACCGTGTCGGAGGTGAAGCAGCCCTGGATGCCGCAGACCTTGTAGACGGCGACGTGGGACGCCTGGGCGACGCCGTGGATCGGGCCGCGGTTGATGCCGAGCGGGTTCGCGTTCGCCACCGCGCCGCCGGCCGAGGTGGTCGAGGTGTGCGTGCCGTGCCCGTCGGAGTCGCGGGCGCTGTCCGGGTACTGCTCGTCGCCGAGGACCGCGTTGTAGGTGTCGAGGAACGGCTGACCCGAGACGAGCTTTCTGTTGCAGGCGAACGTGTCGCCCGCAGGGGTCAGCGGGTTGTCGCCGAAGTCACAGGTGCGCGCGGTGCCGTCGGCGGTCGGCGGCGGGGCGGGGAGGTTGCCGGGGTCGTTGTAGGACGGATGCTCCGGCCAGGCCCCGCTGTCGAGGACGCCGACGATCACACCCTTGCCGGAGTTCGCGCTGCCGCCGAGTTGCTGATAGATCGTGTCAGCGCCGATGAAGGCCGGACTTGAATCGGTGAGCGGCTTTTCCATGCGGTCGCGCTGGACGGCCGCGACGCCGGGCAGCTTGAGCAGGCCCGCGATCTTGTTGCCGGGCAGGGTCACCGGCACGCCGCCGTACACGAGCCGCAGCGCCTTGCCCGCCCTCGCCTCGGGCACGCGCGAGCGCAGCGCGCCGAGGAAGCGGTTCTCGACGCCGCTGATGTAGTTCGTATAGCGCCGGACGCTGTCGCTGTTCGGGTTGAAGGCGCGGTGCGTGGCGGCCGGGCTGGTGGCCGCGAGCCCCGGCAGCCCGCCGCGATAGCCGGCCAGCGCATCGTAGTCGAGCTTGACCACGACGTTCACCGGCTTGGCGCTGCGCGAGGCGAGCAGCCCGGCATCGGACTTGGCCAGCCGCCCGCTCGCCGACTTGGCGCCGTGCACGAGGGTGCCGCCCGTCAGGGGTGCAGCCTTCCATGAGCCAGGCGGCGGGGTCGGTGGCGGTGCCGCCGACGCCGGAGCGGCCAGGGCGGTCGCGATCACCCCGAGCGCGCCGGCGACCGCGATAAGAGGACGTACGCGCCGCGCGCGGGCGCGCGACCCCCGTCCGATGCCGCCAGGGGTTGGACTCCGCTCCACGCCACACCTCCGGGAAAGAGGACGATCACGCACACCTGTCCCCCGACCCAGGTGAGGGGAGCGTAGAGCGTTCCGGATGTGCCGGGGTAGACGCGGCAGCGGTACGGACCACCGCAAGAGCCGCGAATCGCCAAAAAGGGCCTATTGACCTGCATAAATGAGGTGTGGATTCAGCCTGTCCATTTCCGGACAGCGACGCCGCCGCCTCAGTACGGGAGCAGCCCGCGGGAGCGCGCGATCGCGATGGCCGCGAGGGAGGGGGCGTCGCTGATCCGGCCTGCGGCGATCCACTGATCGAGTTCGGCGGGCGACAGCCGGCGGACCTCGTCGATCCCCTCCAGCCGGTCGGCGCCCAGGTCGCCGGCACTCCGGTCGCCGGCGAGCTGGGCGGCGAAGACGTGCATGGCCGAGGGGGACAGGCCCGTGTCGGGATGGATCAGGCCGAGGTAGACCAACTCGGCCGACGCCACGCCCAGTTCCTCGGCCAGCTCCCGGGCCGCCGTGTCCGCGGGCTCCTCGCCGGGCTCGGGGAAGCCGCGCGGCGCCTCCCACAGCCACGTGCGTGTCGCGTGGCGGAAGTGGCGCGCCAGCAGCACCCCGCCATCGACGAGCGGCAGCACGACGGATCCGCCGGCACCGAGCCGAGCGGCGGGCAGGATCCTGATGTACGCCCACGCGTCGTCGGACGTCGCGGGCAGGAAGG
>CALAED010000589.1 GCA_937891035.1 uncultured Thermomonosporaceae bacterium
CAGCGACGGAAACGGGATGCCGAGGCTCTGGTGTTCGCGTTCGTACCAGGCCGCGCCGAGCCCGAGCTCGACCCGCCCGCCGCTCATCGCGTCGGCCGTGGCGACCGTGGTGGCGAGCACGCCCGGCAGCCGGAAGGTACTGGCCGTCAGCAAGGTGCCCAGCCGCACCCGGCTCGTGTCTCGGGCCAGCCCGGCCAGGGTGGTCCAGGAGTCGGTCGGCCGGTAGCCGGTGTCCTCACGCTCCACCCCGAGGTAATGGTCTGAGCGGAAGAACGCGTCGAAACCAGCCTCCTCGGTGGCTCGGGCAAGCGCCAGGATCTGGTCGTACGTGCCACCGTGCAGCGGTTCCAACAGCAGCCGGACTCTCATCGCCCACCTCCGGGATACTCCGCAAAAGCGTGGGCAACCGGAACAAGATGTGTCAAGATCACCTGCCGCAGGGTGGGAGACGGATGCGATTCGGCCCGTTTCGCCGCCGCCGCGACCGGCTTTCCGGCGCGCTCGCCGCCGGCCGCTTTCGTTTGCCCTGCTGCCGGGACCAGGGCGTGCGGATATTGTGCAGGAGGGCCGTACTGTGCCGGCGCGGCTCCCCGGCGGCACGCCGCGGCAGACGTTCCGGCACCATAGGTCGGCGAGTGATGTGACGGGCGTGCGACAAAGCGTCCGACTTCACCCTTCCGTAACGGGCGCGCATGCGCGATTGTCGTAACAGACCAGATCAAGACCCCAGCTCACGGCAAAGCGGCAGGAGGACGAACCGCGCCATGATCGAGCGAGCGGCGGCGACCGGCCCGGATTCCAGCCAGGTGGACGAGGGCGAACTGCTGTGGACACCAAGCCCCGATCAGGTGGCGTACGCGAACGTGACCGCGTTCACGAAATGGCTCGAGGAGCACCGCGGGCTGCGCTTCCCCGACTACCACGCGCTGTGGCGCTGGTCGGTTGACGATCTCGAGGCCTTCTGGGGCGCTGTTTGGGACTTCTTCGGCATTGAGGCGTCCCGGCCCTACACCAGGGTGCTCGGCCGCCGTGCTATGCCGGGCGCCGAGTGGTTCCCCGGCGCCCGCCTCAACTACGCGCAGCATTTCCTGCGCGGCGAGCGGCCGGGGACCGACGCGCTGATGTTCCGCGGCGAGACGACACCGCTGCTCGGCGTCCCTTGGGAGGAGTTGGCCGGGCAGGTCCGCGTCCTCGCCACCCGGCTGCGCGCGATGGGGGTCCGGCCGGGCGACCGGGTCGTCTCCTACCTGCCGAACATCCCGCAGACGGTGATCGCGATGCTCGCCACGACCAGCATCGGCGCCGTGTGGGCCAGTTGCTCTCCCGACTTCGGCTGGCGCGGCGTGCTCGACCGGTTCCAGCAGCTCACGCCCAAGGTCTTGTTCTGCGTCGACGGCTACCGCTACGGCGGAAAGGGCTTCGACCGGCGCGGCGAGCTGCGCGAGATCATCGGGGCGCTCGACGGCCTGGAGCACGTCGTCTATCTGCCCTACCTCGACCCCTCCGCCGCCCCGCCGGTACCTCGCGCCGTGCCGTGGGACGCGCTGCTCGACCACCCGCCGGTGCCGGCGGAGACGTTCGAGTTCGAACAGGTCGCCTTCGACCATCCGCTGTGGATCTTGTTCTCGTCCGGCACCACGGGCCTGCCGAAGGCGATCGTGCACGGCCACGGCGGCATCTTGCTCGAGCAGATGATGCTGCAGAGCTTCCACATGGACCTGCACCCCGGCGACCGGGCGTTCTTCTTCACCACCACCGGCTGGATGATGTGGAACTTCATCGTCAGCGCGCCGCTCATCGGAGTCTGTCCGCTGCTGTACGACGGCAACCCGGCCCATCCGGACCCCGGCGTGCTGTGGGAGCTGGCGGCCGAGACCGGCGCCACGCTGTTCGGCGCCAGCCCCAGCTACGTCGAGCTGATGAAAAAGGCCGGGGTCGTGCCGGGCAAGACGTACGACCTGTCGCGGCTGCGCACGATCCTGCCCGCGGGTTCGCCGGTGTCGGCCGAGGTCACGGCCTGGTTCTACCGCAACGTCAAGGCGGACCTTTGGGTCGCCACGGGCAGCGGCGGCACCGAGTTCTGCTGCGGTCTCGTCGGCGGGGTGCCCACGCTGCCGGTGTACGCGGGCGAGATCCAGGCGCGGTCGCTCGGCGTCGCGGCGTACGCCTTCAACGAGCGCGGCGAGAGCGTCGTCGACGAGCTGGGCGAGCTCGTCATCACCGAACCGATGCCGTCGATGCCGGTGCGGCTGTGGGGCGATGAGGACGACCGGCTCTACCGCGAGACGTACTTCGACGACTTTCCCGGCGTGTGGCGGCAGGGCGACTTTTTCCGGATCAACAAGCGCGGCGGCTGCTTCGTGCTCGGCCGCTCGGACGCCACGTTGAACCGGCATGGCGTGCGCATCGGCACCGCCGAGATCTATCGGACGCTCGCCCAGCTGGAGGAGATCGACGACGCTCTCATCGTCAACCTCGACCTGCCGGACGGCGGCTTCTACATGCCGCTGTTCGTCGAGCTGCGGCCGGGGTTGCGCCTCGACGAGGCCCTCGAGCGGCGCATCCGCGACCGGCTGCGGCACGATTACACGCCGCGACACGTACCCGACAAGATCATCCAGGTGCCCGCCATCCCCACGACTTTGACGGGTAAGAAGCTGGAAGTGCCGGTGCGCAAGATCCTGGTGGGCGCGCCGGCGGAGACCGCGGCCAACCGCAACGCGATGGCCAACCCAGACGCGCTCGACTTCTTCGTCGACTACGCGCAGCGAAATGAGGATTACTCGATGGGCTGACCCACCCGTTGGAGGCGGCGATGGACCAGACCGGAAATGCCGGGACGACAGCACGTGCCTTCCCACTGCCGTCGGAGATCACCGATGTGCCCGGCGCCGAGGGCTGGCGCTCGATGTATCCCTACTTCACCCGCTTCCAACCGGAGGACGACCAGCGCTTCTGGTTCTACAACGCCATGCACTTCCCCGAGCCGATGCCGGCCTTTGACGTCATCACGGCCGAGGTCCCCTACACCGCGATCGGCGCGAACACCGCGCGGGTGTTCTCCTTCCCGACGACGCTCGGCATCGAGCACCGGATCGTCAACGGCCGGGTCTACATCACGGCGATCCCGGTCCTGGATCCGGCCGAGGTCGAGCGCCGGGCGGCCGACTTCGCCCGGCGCGCCGGCATCTACTACGAGAACTGGGACCGTCTCTACGAGGGCTGGAAGACGCGCATGCGGGCGCTGATCGACGAGATCGAGTCGATCGAGATCCCCGCCCTGCCCGACCTTGAGGACATCGCCGTCGTCGAGAACTCCACCGGCGTGGCGCAAAACCATTACGTGCGCGAGAACTATCATCGCTGCCTCGACCTCTACTCGAAGATGTGGCACCACCACACCGAGTTCCTCATGCTCGGGTACGGCGCGTACGTGGTCTTCTTCGAGTTCTGCAAGAAGGCCTTTCCGGAGATCCCCGACCAGACCGTCGCCCGCATGGTGGCCGGCATCGACGTGATCATGTACCGGCCGGACGAGGAGCTCAAACGGCTGGCCCGGCTCGCCGTCGACGCGGGCGTCGACGACCTGTTCACCGAGGGCACCGACCCCGCCTCGATCCTGGAGGCGCTGCGCTCCCGCGGCGCGGCCGGCGCGCGCTGGCTGGCCGGGCTCGACGAGGCGCGCGATCCGTGGTTCCACGTCTCGACCGGCGACGGCTTCTACCACCACCACCGAAGCTGGAACGAGGACCTGACCGTGCCGTTCGCCGCGCTCCCCCGCTACATCGCGCTGGTGCGCGCCGGCGAGAGCCTGGAGCGTCCCACCGATGAACTCAAGCGCGAGCGCGACCGCATCGTGGCCGAATACCGCGAGTTGCTCACGTCCGACGATGAGCGCGCCGCCTTCGACCAGATGCTGGGCCTGTGCCGGGTCGTCTTCCCTTACGTCGAAGATCACAAGTTCTACTGCGAGCACTGGTTCACGACGCGGTTCTTCCAGAAGATCCGGCGGTTCGGCGAGCTGCTCCACCGCTTCGGCGTGCTGGCCGACGCCGATGACGTCTTCCACCTGCACCACACCGAGGTCGACCAGGCGCTCACCGACGTGATGCTGGCCTGGGCGGCGGGCGGCGCCGTGCTCGGCGGCGCGCACTTCCAGCCGATCATCGCCGAGCGCAGGAGCATGCTCGACAAGCTGCGGGACTGGTCGCCGCCACCCGCCCTCGGCCCGGTGCCCGAGGCCCTCAACGACCCGGCCGTGAAGATGCTGTGGGGCGTCACCGCTCAGACCCTCGAGGCCTGGTCGAGTGAGATCGTCGACGAGCTTGAGATCCACGGCTACGCCGCCTCTCCCGGCGTGGTCGAGGGCACCGCCCGGGTACTGCGCGACGTCAACCAGATCGGCGAGCTACGCGACGGCGAGATCCTCGTCTGCCCCGTCACCGCCCCGAGCTGGGGACCGGTGTTCGGCAAGATCAAGGCGGCCGTCTCCGACATCGGCGGCACCATGTCCCACGCCGCCATCGTCGCCCGCGAGTACGGCATGCCGGCCGTCGTCGGCACCGGCCACGCCACCAAGCGCATCAAGACCGGCCAGCGCCTGCGCGTCGACGGCGACCGCGGCATCGTCCGCATCCTCGGCTAGTGCGGTCAGCCACCCCGCCCTCGCCGCAGGTCTTCCATGCCGGGGTAAATCAACTCCTAAACGTGATCAAACGCCGCCGTCGATCCTCCTGTCGCGGGTTTCAAGCGCGCCGCTCGGGCATGGCCGCATTTTCGGAACCCGAAATGCGAGGAGTTGTCATGACCGAGCGTCCGGAGTCGATGCCGGAGAACAACGTCGTCGATCTGCTGCTTCGCCAGCATCAGGAGATCCGCAGGCTGTTCGGAGAGGTGCAGACCACGACGGGCGACGCGCGAATCGCCGCTTTCGACCGGCTCCGCCGCCTCCTCGCGGTGCACGAGACGGCCGAGGAGGAGATCGTCCATCCCTACGCCCGCCGCGCCATCGACGGCGGCGCCACGATCATCGAAGCCCGGCTGGCGGAGGAGAACGAGGCCAAGACGATGCTGTCACAGCTCGAGGACATCGACCCCGGCCGCCCCGAGTTCGACCAGAAGCTGGCCGCGCTGCGCACCGCCGTCATCGAACATGCCGAGCATGAGGAGAAGGAAGAGTTCCCCTACATCGCCAAGGAGGCGACCGAGCAACAGCTCAAGGGGATGGCCGCCGCGGTGAAGGCCGCCCAGGCGATAGCGCCCACCCATCCGCACCCCGGCGTGGAGTCGCCGACCGCCAACCTGCTGACCGGACCGTTCGCGGCGATGCTTGACCGCACTCGGGACGTCGTCAAGCGGATCTCGGGTCGGCAAAAGGGTTGAACGGGTCTGTCCCGCCCCGCACCGCGCGGAGGCGCGCGACCGCCCCGACCAGCGGCATAATGGACGACACAAACGCAGCACTCAACGCAGGGCATTCATCACATCGGGCTATTCGCCGTTCGCCTGACTCCTCGGCGCTCTTCCGTTGCGCGCCCGCTTGCGAGATCGTCGTACCAGATGGTCAACGGGAGATCCATGGGCGGTCATCTCATCCGCGACTTCGCCGCCATCGGCCGGGCCGACCGGCCGATGGCGGGCGGAAAGGGCGCGAGCCTCGGCGAGCTCACCAGGGCCGGCATCCGGGTGCCGCCCGGATTCGTGGTGACGACTGCGGCGTACGAGCGCACGCTCGCCTCGATCGACCCCGAGGCGGCGGCCCGCGCCCGGATCGCGGCCCTGCCGCCCGGCGACCACGCGGCGGTCGCCCGGGTCACGGCCGGCGTGCGCGCCCGCATCGCGAGCGCGGATCCGCCCGCCCACGTACGGGCCGCGATTATCGACGCGTACCGAGCCCTCGGGGCCGGCGCGCTCGTCGCCGTACGGTCAAGCGCGACCGGCGAGGACAGCGAGGACGCCAGCTACGCCGGGTTGCAAGACACCTACCTGTGCGTGCGCGGCGCGGACGAGGTGGTCGACCGCGTCCGCGCCTGCTGGGCCAGCCTCTACAACGATCACTCGGTGATCTATCGGCTGCGGCGCGGGCACGGCGAGGACGGCCTCGCGATGGCTGTCGTCGTCCAGCGCATGGTCGACCCGCGCTGCGCCGGGGTGATGTTCACGCGCAGCCCGACCACCGGCGACCGCTCGGTGGTCGCCGTCGAGGCGTGCTGGGGGCTGGGCTCGGCGCTCGTCAGCGGCGACGTCACTCCCGACTCTTACGTCGTCAGCAAGGTGACCGGCGAGATCATCAAGCGCACCATCTCGGCGAAGCTCCGCGCGCACCGGCGCGACCCTGCCGGTGCCGGGGTGGTGACGACGGACGTGCCCGAGGACCTGCGCACCCGCCCATGTCTGGACGCCGACGAACTGCGGGCGCTGGTCCGGCTGGCCCGGCGGGTGGAGGACCACTACGGCGCACCCCAGGACATCGAGTGGGCCATCGCCGGGGACCTGCCGGCCGGCGCGAACATCGTCGTGCTGCAAAGCCGCCCGGAGACCGTATGGTCCGGCCGCGCCGGCGCGGCGCCGGCGGCCGCGCCGAAGGCCCGGGCCTTCGACCACGTGCTCGACGCGCTGAGCAACCGGGGGGCCGCGGATTGAACCTCACCGACGACGACGTACGAGACATCCTGCGCCTGCTCGACAGCCTGCCCTACGCCGAGCTGCGGCTGGAGACCGACAGCTTCCGGCTGTGGCTGCGCCGGACGGGCGACGGCGAGTGGACGCGGGCGACGCAGGTGCTGTCTCCGCCCGCCGAGGTCGGGCCCGCCGCGGCGGCCGAGCCGGCGGCGGCGCCGGCGCCGCCGGCCGCCGCTGACACGGCGGACCGGGCGGGGCCGGCTCGGGAGGGGCTGCTCGAGGTGCGGGCGCCGCTCCTCGGCACGTTCTACCGGGCGCCGCGGCCGGGTGCGGAGCCGTTCGTCGAGGTCGGCAGCGCCGTTGTGGAAGACACCGTGGTCGGGATCATCGAAACGATGAAGCTCATGAACTCCGTGCCCGCCGGCGTTCGCGGAACGGTCGTCGAGATCTGCGTCGCCAACGTCGAGTTCGCCGAACGAGACGCCGTGTTGATGTTGGTCGTCCCGGAGTGATCTGATGGTGCGGCGGCTGCTCATCGCCAACCGGGGGGAGATCGCGGTCCGGATCATCCGGACCTGCCGCCGGCTCGGCGGCCGACCGCGACTGCCTGCCCGCGCGGATGGCCGACCACACGGTCCTGATCGGCCCGGCCGACCCCGCGGCCAGCTACCTCGACGTCGACGCCGTGCTCGGCGCCGCGCGCACGACGGGCGCCGACGCGATCCACCCGGGATATGGGTTTCTGGCCGAGAATCCGCGGCTGGCCGCGGCCTGCGCGGCGGCCGGCATCGTCTTCGTCGGGCCCACCGAGGCGCAGCTCGCCGCCGCGGGCGACAAGCTCGCCGCCCGCGAGCACGCCGTCGCCGCCGGGCTGCCGGTGCTGCCCGGCGGCGAGGTGCGCGATCTTCGGTCGGCACGCCGGCTGGCCGGCGAGATCGGCTGGCCGGTGCTCGTCAAGGCGGCCGGCGGGGGCGGCGGCCGCGGCATGAAGAAGATCGGCGAGCCGGCCGAGCTGGCGGACGCGATCGAGCTCGCGCGGGCGGAGGCGGGTGCGGCCTTCGCGGACCGCCGCGTCTACCTGGAGCGCTTCCTGTCCGCCGGCCGGCACATCGAGGTCCAGATCGCCGGCGACGGCGAGCGCGTCATCCACTTCGGCGAGCGCGACTGCTCGATCCAGCGGCGCTACCAGAAGCTGGTCGAGGAGGCGCCGGCGCCCGGCCTTGGCGCGTCCACGCGAGCGGCGTTGCATGCCGCGGCGGTCGCGCTCGGTGAACGGCTGAGGTACCGCGGGCTCGGCACGGTCGAGTTCCTCGTCGCCGGTGCCGACTTCTACTTCCTGGAGCTGAACGCCCGCATCCAGGTCGAGCACCCGGTCACCGAGGCGGTATACGGCGTCGATCTCGTCGCCGAGCAGCTCGCGATCGCCGAAGGCCGGCCGCCGCGCCCGGCACCGGACACCACGGGGCCGGACGCCACGGGGCCGGCCGGGCACGCGATCGAGTGCCGGATCAACGCCGAGGACTGGACCCGCGGGTTCCGGCCGAGCCCGGGCATGGTGACGGCGGCGGTGTTCCCCGCCGGCGACGGCATCAGGGTTGACACGCACGTGCAGGCCGGCACGCGGATCCCCCCACACTATGACTCGCTGCTGGCGAAGCTGATCGTGCACGCCGCCGACCGGACCGCCGCGCTGGCGCTGCTGCGCGGTGCGCTGGCCCGCTGCGAGATCCACGGGGTGACGACCAACCTCCCCATGTTCGCCGAGCTGACCCGGCGGCCGGAGTTCGCCGCCGGCTGCGTGGACACCGCGTGGTTCCCCGCGTTCCTTGAGCGGCGCGACAGCGAGCGAATCCGCGAGCGAGCCGGCGAGGGGGCGGGCCGTGGCTGACATCGAGCTGCTCGATGTCTCGATCCGGGACGGCAACCAGAGCCTGTGGGGCGCCACCGGGCTCACCACGCCGCAGATCCTGCAGATCGCACCGATCATGGACAGGGTCGGCTTCCGCGCCCTCGACTTCACCTCCAGCACGCACATGGGCGTGGCGGTGCGCACCCATCGGGAAAATCCCTGGGAGCGCATCCGGCTGACGCACGCGGCCATGCCGAACACGCCGCTGCAGTTCATCGGCACCGGCTTCCGCTTCATCTCGTGGGAGACCGCGCACCCGGACCTGATGCGCCTGGCCTACGAACGGCTCATCGCCGCCGGCCTGTCGCGCTTCATCGTGCTCGACCCGATGCACGACATGGACGCGGTGCGGGCCTCGGCCCGTACGCTGCGGACCGCCGGCGCGGCGGAGATCGTCGCGGCGCTGACGTTCACGATCAGCGCGGTGCACGACGACGCCTACTATGCGGATCTCGCCGAGCAGATGGCCGCCTGCCCCGACATCGACCGGGTCTACATCAAGGACCCGGCGGGGCTGCTGGCGCCGGAGCGGGCGCGCACGCTGATCCCGGCGGTACGCGCCCGGCTCGACGGCACGCCGCTGGAGCTGCACGCGCACTGCACGATCGGGCTGTCCCCGTTGACCTACCTGGCCGCGGCCGAGCTCGACGTGGAGGTGCTGCAGGTCGCCTGCGGACCGCTGGCCTCGGGCAGCTCGCTGCCGGACGCGCAGCGTATGGTCGCCAACCTGCGCGAGCTCGGGCACACGGTCGACATCGACGACCGGTTGCTCGCCCAAGTCGCCGGCTACTTCACCCGCCTCGCCGCCGCCGAGTCCCTGCCCGCCGGGACGCCCCAGGACTACGACGCGTCGTTCCTGCGCCACCAGGTGGCGGGCGGGGTGATGACGACGCTGCGCCGCCAGCTCGCCGAGCTCGGCCTCGCCGACCGCTTCGACGAGGTGATCGACGAGGTGGTACGGGTCCGCGCCGAGCTGGGATATCCGATCATGGTGACACCGTTCCCGCAGATCGTGTGCTCGCAGGCGCTCTACAACGTGATCGGGTCCGAGCGGTACGGCAACGTACCCGACCAGGTGATCCGTTACGTGCTCGGCAGCTTCGGCCGGCCGACGGCGCCCGTCGACCCCAACGTGCGCGACCGCATCCTGTCCCGCCGCCGGGCCGATGAGCTGCGGGCCGAGCCACCGCCGCTGCCGCCGGCCGAGCTGCGCAAGCGGTTCGCGCCCGGAATCTCCGACGAAGAGCTGCTACTGCGGGCGACCATGCCCGGCGACCAGGTGGACGCGATGCTCGCAGCGGGGCCGGCGAACCGGCACTACAACCCAGACCTCAAAGGAGTGCTCGATTTGCTACGCGCGCTGCGGACCCGGCCCGGGGTCGGCGACCTCGTCGTCGACAAACCCGGCTTCCGGCTGGAGCTGCGTTCCGCGCGCTCGCCGGACGCGCCCCCCGCGCGCCCCGCGCCGGAGGCACCGGACGCGGCGCCCGTCGCGCGGGAGCGCCGTGCCTGACCGCCGCGTCCCCCCACAGCTGCGCGAGCGCCTGCGCGCCAGCCGCGGATTCGTTTTCGACATGGACGGCACGCTGGTGCTGGGCGACCAGCACAACCACGCGCTCCGGCCACTGCCTGGAGCGATCGACGTCACCGACCGGCTCGGCGAGCGCGGCATCCCGTACGTCGTCGTGACCAACGGCACCACGCGCACGCCGCGGGAGTACGCCAGGGCGCTGCGTGAGATCGGTTTCGGCATCGAAGACGACGAGGTGATCACTCCGGCGACGAGTGCGGTGGAGGTGTTCGCCCGGCAGGGGCACCGGCGCGTGCTGGTGCTGGGCAACGAGGGCCTGATCCATCCGCTGTGGGCGGCCGGCGTGGAGGTCATCGCACCCACGGGCCGGCCGACGGCCGATGCCGTCCTCGTCGGCTGGTACCCGGAGTTCACCATGCCGGCGCTCGAGTCGGCCTGTCACGCCGTCTGGAACGGCGCCGCCCTCTACAGCTGCTCCCCGTCGATCTTCTTCGCCACCGCGGGCGGCCGCGCGCTGGGCACGTCCCGCGCCATCTCGGCGATGATCATGAGCCTGACCGGCTGCGCCGTCGAGGTCGTCGGCAAGCCGTCGCTGCACATGTTGCGCTGCGCGGCCGACCGGCTCGGCGTGGCCATGCCCGAACTCGCGGTGGTGGGCGATGACCCCGAGCTCGAGGTACCCATGGCGCACCGCGGCGACTCGCTCGCCATCGCGGTCAGCACCGGCGTCGGCGGGGACGAGGCATACGCCGCGCTCCCCGCGCAGAGCCGCCCGCACCTACGGCTGGACGGCGTCGACGACCTGTTGTCGCTGCTCCCGCCCACCGCGCCACCGGTGCGCTGAGGGCGGGGGCGGCCAGGGCGGCCGGGCCGGCCGTTCCTGGCGGCCGCCGCCGGCCCTCGCGGCTCCGCTCTTGGTCGTTTCGTCCCTACTCGGCGAGAAGACCGAGGGCGTAGGCGATGCCCTCATCCACGCCGCCTTCGAGGCCGGACCGGAAGGCCGCGGTGTAGGCCTTGTCGCCGATCGCCGCTCGGGCGCGGCGTTCGCACAAGTCCCGCCCCGCGACGAACTCGGGGGCGCCGAGCTGCGGCAGCCCGAAGGTCCGCCACACCTGGTGGCCGAACCCGAGCAGCCGGGCCGCCCGATATCCGTCGCCGGCGGCGGCCGTTGCCGCGGCCAGCAGGTCGATGGCGCTGCTCATCCCGATCCGGTCGTGCAGGCGATGCTTGACGGCGAGCGCCGCCCGCGCGTACGCCATCGCGGTCTCGACCTCGCCGCGCGCCAGCTCGGCCCGCCCGCGAACGTAGTCTCCGGTGGACCGCATCCACAGCTCGCCCCGGCTGTCGCATTCGGCGCGCAGTTCTTCGAGCAACGTCACGGCACGTTTGATCTCGCCCTGCGCCACGAGCGCCAGCGCCCAGATGCCCAGGCCGTGCAGCAACGCGAAGCTTTGTTCGCCGCGGCCGCGCTCCAACTCGACCGCCCGCTTGGACTCCCCCACCGCCCGGGTCAGGTCTCCCCGCAGGAACGCGGCGCCGGCGGTCATGTAGTGCACGGCCGCCTGCGCGCCGACGTCGCCCTGCTCGGCAGCCGCCGCACCGCACTCGGCGAGCAGCTTCTCGTTGTATTCGCCCTGGCTCAGCACGACGTTGCAACTCGCCAGCAGCGCCTTGGTCCTGGCCGGGCTGGGCTCGCCGTCTTGGGCCAAAGCGCGCTGCAGGTAATGTCGGCCGTCGCGCAAGAACCCGCAGGGGAACCAGAAGAACCACAGCGCGGCGGCCAGTTCGAGCGCGAGGTGGCCCTCGGGCGCGGCCAGGCAAAAGTCCAGGGCGGCCCGGAAGTTGTTGTGCTCGCGCACCGCGCGCTCGCGCCACGTCACCTGGTCAGGACCCAGCCACTCGGCGTCACCACGCCGGGCCAGGGCCAGGTAGTAGTCGCGGTGCCGGCGCCGGAGGGTGCCCTCCTCGCCCAGCTCACGCAGCCAGTCCGCGCCGTACGCGCGGACGAGGTCGAGCAGGCCGTAGCGCACCCCGGCGGGGGTGTCGGTCTTGACCACGATCGACTTGTCGACGAGATCGAGGAGGATGGCGCTGATGATCGCTCCGGGCAGTTGCCCGTCCGAGCAGACATGTTCGGCCGCCTCGAGATCGAAGTCGCCGGCGAACACCGACAGCCGAGCCCACAACAATCTCTCCAGCGGCGCGCACAGCTCGTGGCTCCATCCGATGGTGGTCCGCAGCGTCTGATGGCGCGGCTCCGCGTGGTCGACGTCGCCGAACAGCTCGAACCGATCCTCCAGCCGGGCCAGGATCTGCGCCACGGTCATCGAACCCAGCTGGACGGCGGCCAATTCGATGGCTAACGGCAGGCCGTCAAGCCGACCGCACAGCGTCTTCGCGACCTCATGATCTTTCGTGTCGGATCGGTAATCGGGCACCACCTGGGCCGCGCGATCGATGAACAGCTCGACCGCCTCGGCCGGCGCCAACGGCTGGAGCACGCGCACCATCTCGGCCGGCGCGTCGAGCGGCTGCCGGCTGGTGGCCAAGATGCGCACCTCGGGGGCGGTCTTCAGCAGCTCTTCCACCATGGTGGCGCACTCGTCGATCATGTGCTCGCAGGTGTCGAGGACAAGCAGCAGCCGCCGATCGGCCAAAAACTCCCCGAGCACCTCGAGCTGCGGGCGCAGCACCTGGTCCACCAGGCCTAGGGTTTCGGCGATCGTATGGCCGAGCAGCTCGGGGTCCTGGAGTGGCGACAACCGCACGGGCCAGACGCCGTCGGGGAACTCCGGGCGCAGCCGCGCCGCGACGCGCATCGCCAGCCGGGTCTTGCCCACGCCGCCGACGCCGGTCAGCGTCACCAGCCGGAACCGCCGCAGCAGCTCCTCGACATCGGCCATGTCGGCCTGGCGGCCGACGAAGCTGGTCGCCGGGGCAAACAACCCGCCCGTACGCGTCACCACCAACGCCTCTCACCGGGCACCGGCCTCAACCGGTGGTTCACCTCCAATTCTGCCGGAGCCGGCAACGTGGTATGACCATATGCGGAGGCACTACCAGGGCAGGAGCGCCGCGAACCGATCACCGACGCGGCGCGCCCGCCGGCCAAGGCGGGGCGCCGACGGGGCGATGGGGCGCGATGACCTCGCCGTCGGGCAGCAGCTCACCCGTGTCGTCGAAGAGGACGACGCCGTTGCACAGCAGGCTCCAGCCCTGTTCGGGATGGGCGGCCACGACGCGCGCGGCCTCCCGGTCGTACGCGTGCGAGGGCGGGCATGGGGGCAGATGTGGGCACATGGTGAGCCTCCAGAAAAGGCGAGGCTTGCTCATTTAAGGCATTGCCTCAAGCCTAAACATACTTGTCCGAAAACCGGCAGGGCTGGGGTGGATTCTTTACCTTCCAACGTGCTGTCCTCCGGGCCGGAGCCTTGCGATCATGCTTTGGGCGATAGCTCCCGACCTTGCCTTTACTGTCCGAAGACTCAGGTCTGGCGCGCAGCGGACTACGTCGCCACCGTTTCGTTCGGCATGGCCGGACTCCCTCCGCCTTCGTTTCGACCGTCGATCGCGCCGATGACGACGCGGACGGCCTGGCGCCGCGCGCCCCGGGGAAAACCCATTGGTGCGCGGTGGGACACTGGGTAATTCTGTGTAGGGACGTAGGGACCGCACCGACGGGGGACATCTCCGCGGTGTCCGGGGCTGGACTTCACCAGCCGTAGCGCAGGAGGTGCTGATGGCGGCCGCCGCATCAGGATCGGCAGGTCAACCCGAGCCCGAAACCGAAGACGACGTCAAACGGAAGTTCCGCGAGGCATTGGAGCGCAAGAACGCGCAGGCGGAAAAGCGGGCGGAGGACAGCGCCAAGGACTCATCGAAGGTACACGGCAGGCATGGCCCGGCCGGCGGCCGGCGGACGTTCCGCCGCAAGAGCGGCTGAGCCACCCGCCGACATGGGGCCGCGTGACCTCGGCGCGCGGCCCGCGCGGGCCCCGGCACCGGGCTCGCACCGGCCTTGGCCGGCGCGATCAAGGCGTTCAACATGACCAGAACATCACGCCGGCCTGAGGCCGCGTGGGCTCGCGCGGCCAGGGCCGTTCCGCCGCCTTGAGCCGGGCGGGATTTCCCTTTCGTTGAACCTCGTACCGACGCGCGGCGTACTGAAACCCGAGAGCTTGTGCACAAGCCGCCACTCTGGTCACAAAAACCATGGCGCGGCACGAGAGAGCGGGGGCTTGTGCACGAGCCCCGCACGGCGTACGACCCCCAGTCCTTGATACGGATCGGTCGGCCGCCGCGGCGGGACGGCCCGCGGGAAGGGAACGAGGATGAGAACCCAACGTCGGCTCGCCTTGACCGGAGCCGCGGCGACGGCGGCCGCCCTGCTGCTCGCCGGCTGCAGCGGCTTCAGCAACGGATCAGCGTCAACCGGCCTTGACTCATCCGGCGGGTCGGACGGCGCCGACGCCGCTCAGGCCGCCGGCCAGTCGACGCAGGCCCCCGCCCCAGTCAAGATCAAATGGACCCTCATGACCCAGTCGACCAAAAAACTCGGCCGGATCATGGTCAACGGCGCCGGCATGACCGTCTATCGCTTCGACGACGACACGGCGGCCCCGCCGGCGTCCAAGTGCCTGGGCGCCTGCGCCAAGATGTGGCCGCCGGTCACCATTCAGACCACCAATCTGGTGCTCAAGGGCTTCGACGCCACGCTGCTCGGCCGGATCAAGCGGGCTGACGGCACCTGGCAGCTGACCCTACGCGGCTGGCCGCTGTACACCTACTCCGGCGACACCAAGGCCGGCATCTGGAAGGGCCATGGACTGGAGGGCAAGTGGTTCGCGGCCGCCGCCAACGGCACGAAGGCCAGGGCCAATACCTCCGCCGCGTCCAGTGGCGCCGGTTCCGCGGGCTCGTCCGGCTCCGCAGGCTCGTCCGGTTCATCCAGTTCGTCCGGTTCGACGTCGTCCGGGGGATCCGATTCGGGCGAAAGCACGGGCGGCGGCTACGGCGGGGGCGGTTACTGAGCCCGCGTGCGCCTGAGCCGCCGAAGCGCGCCTAGCCTCGTCCGAGCGCGTCGGCCACGTAGCAGATCCCGTCGGCGCGGAGCTGGAGACTCTCGATTCGCGGCATGTCGTCGTACGAGGTGATCAGCACACCGCCGCTGATCGCCCAGACCGGCAGCCTCCCGGCCAGCATCGCCTCTCGCAGCGGCGGCGTCAGCAGCCGCAGCGGCTCGTGGGAGTCGCCGGGGCGCACCAGGAACGCCTTGTCGAATGCGGCGTCTGCGGTGCCGACGCCGCGGACCGGCTTGAAGAACGCACCGATGCCGGTGCGGCGGCGCACCGAGACGTCTGGATAAGCGGGGCCGAGCCAAAGGTAGTAGCGGGTGCGGTTGCGCGTTCTCGAGCTCGAGGTCTGTCCAGAGCCGGTGCTCTCGGTCCACTGGTGCCAGACCATCCATAGGTGGTGTGGTCCCCGTTGCGCGCCGAGCGCGAGCTTGCAGCGGCGCGACCTGGCGTCACGGGCGACCGGCTCCGGAGCCGGTCCGGTGATCGGCTGCCAGCCCGCTTGGGCGGCGTACGCCTGCAGGGCCGCCACGCGACGGCGTTCCCGGCGTATGACCACGACCACGACGACGACCACCAGGATGACGACGAAGGAAAAGAAGCCGCTGAAGATCGTGGGGAGGACGTCGAACAAAGACATGCCGGGTTAGATGCACCGGCGCCGGCCGAGGTTCCTCGGCGCGGGTCGGATCGGGTGCGTCGGCATGCCGCTCAGGCAGCTCAGGCCGGTACCACGGCCGGGGCGGTGGGCACGCTGAAGATGTCGAGGAAGCGCTCGAACTCCGCCAGGTCGCCGTGCGGCCGCACCGTCCCGTTCTCGATCGCGTCGCCGGGGCCGGCCTCGCCGGTGAGCAGCGGCCTGAGCGCGTCGATCTCGGCCATCTCCAGCACCAGGTCGGCTCCGGCCAGGGGCCCCTCCCCCGGCTTGAGCGTGCCGTCGTCGACGATGGCGTGCACGACGACGGCGCCGATGCGCAGCTCAAAGCTCGTGCGGATGCCGCGAGCGCGCTCCGGCCGGAAGGTGGCGCGCAGCGCCAAGATCTCACCGTCGACGGTGAGGATGTCGTCCGGCCCCGGCTCACCGAGCGTGCGCACGCCCCAGCGGCCGAGCCGCAGCAGGATCTCTTCGAGCTCGGCACCGTACTCGGTCAGCTCATAGACGACCGACGCCGCCGGCCGGGGGAGCGTGCGGCGGCGCACCACGCCCGCCTGCTCCAGCTCCTTCAGCCGCGCCGACAGCACGTTCGTGGGGATCCTCGGCAGGCCCACGCGCAGATCCGTGAAGCGCTTCGGCCCCAGCATGAGGTCTCGGACCAAAAGTAACGCCCAGCGCTCGCCGACGATCTCAAGCGCGTGGGCCAGGCCGCAATACTGCCCATACGTCCGCTTCCTTGCCATGCCGACGATTCTACGCATCGGTGATTGATCTGGTGGAGCACGCTTGTTTTGAGCAAGTGAGCGAGCACGCTCCGTGGCCCCGGGGGCGGCGGGGCGACCCTCAGGAGCGAAAGTCGAAACCGCCCGGGCTTCCGGTGCGGTCGGCGATCAAGCCGGCCAGGGTCGCGACGGCGATCTCCGGTGGGGTGCGGGAGCCGATGTTGAGGCCGATGGGCCGGTGCACCCGGGCGATCTCCGCGGCCGGCACGCCGAGCTCGGTGAGCGCCCGCACGTGCGGACCCTCGTGCCGCGGGTTGCCCATCACGCCGACCCAGCGGACCCGTCGCTTCAGCACGTCGCGCAGCATGACGCCGAGCTCGGCACGATGGTGATCGGTGACCACGACGTCCGTGGTGTCGTCGAGCTCGACCGGCGGCGCGGCCACCACCTCGGCTCCGGTGTCGCGCAGCCCGGCGGCGCGGTCGCCGTCTGGCTCCAGCAGCAGCGTGCGAAACCCCAGGTCGGCACCGAATCGCAGAAGGAAACCGGCCACCGGCGAGGCGAACACGGCGACCAGCGTGCGCTTGCTCACCTCGGCGGCGGCGAAGCCGTGCGCGACCGCGTCGGAGTCCGGGACCGCGACGCCGTGCGCCACGGCGCAAGCCGGGTCTATTTCGTGCTCGTGAGCCATACCCGCAGTCTCCCACCCGCTGCCGCTTTCGAGTAGCGCCGGGGGGACGGCGCCCCCGGCCCCCCGCCCCAGGCCGTCCCCGGCCCGGGGCGTCCTCGGTTACGCGGCGTCTTCGGTTACGCGGCGTCTTCGGTTACGCGGCGTCTTCGGCCATGA
>CALAED010000590.1 GCA_937891035.1 uncultured Thermomonosporaceae bacterium
TCATGCCACCGCGGACACGACGAGCCACACCGGCGCCCGGGTCACCGCGGTCTACAGCCAGGCCACCGCACCGTTGATCCCGCGCGGTCACGCCGATGTCCGCCGGTTCTTCGACGGGTTCACGCTGGTGGAGCCCGGCCTTGTATACGCGCCGCAGTGGCGGCCCGACTCGCCGTTCACCGAGGTTGCCGATCCGGCCAAGTCCCATGTCCTCGTCGGCGTCGCGCGCAAGGAATAGGCCGCAGCCGGGCGCGCGCGGGCCATCGGGGCTCGACCGCCACATATATGACGGATGGCAAAGCGATCGGTTCGGCAATTGAGAAGAGCGTCAACAGCCCTTTGTCTCGTTACTCGGGCCGACGTGGCCTTCGCCACGAGGGGAAATAGCCATGCAGCATGAGCGGCCACGGCGGGGGCCCGGCTGATGGCCGGTGACCGCGAACGGCCCGATCGGGAGCCGCCCGATCGGGAACTGCTCGACCGGGAGTATTCGCCGAGCAGCCGGGTGCGCGACATGCACACCTACCTGCGGGAGTACGCCACCCGATCGGCGCGGGTCCGGGAGACGCTGCCGTTCACGGAACACGCCTACGGGCCCGATCCGGCCCAGCGACTGCATTTCTTCCCCGTCGCCGAGCCGCGGGCCCCGCTGCTCGTGTATGTGCACGGCGGCTACTGGCAGGAGCTGAGCAAAGAGGACTCGTGCTTCGCCGCGCCGTACTTCCTCGCGCGCGGGATCTCCTTCGCCGCGCTCGGCTATGGCCTGGCGCCCGCCCACCGGCTGGACGATATCGTCGCGATGGTCCGCGACGGGGTTCGCTGGCTGCGCGCCGGCGCCGCCGAGCTTGGCGTCGATCCGGACCGGATCTTCCTCAGCGGCAGCTCGGCCGGGGCCCATCTGGTGGCGATGTGCCTGCTGGACGGCTGGCTGCCGGCGCCGCTGCGGCCCGCGGACGTGGTACGGGGAGCGGTGCTGCTCAGCGGGGTGTACGAGCTCGAGCCGCTGTGCCGTACGTACATCGGAGCGGCGATCGGGCTGACCGGCGCTGAAGCGTCGCGCAACAGTCCGGTCCGCCACCTGCGCGGCCCGCTGCCACCGCTGATCGTCGCGCGCGGGGGGAACGAGACCGGCGCCTTCGCCGATCAGCACGACCGCTTCGTACGGGCGGCCGCCGCGGCAGGGGCGACGGTGACCGACCTGGTCATCGAGCCGCGCAACCACTTCGACCTGCCCTTCGACCTCGGCGATCCGGCCAGCCCGCTGGGCCGGGCTACGCTGGCGCTGCTGGCGGCGCGATAACCGGCCCGCCCGTGGCCCGCGGCTGACCGCCATGCTCTGCCCGCCCGGTGGCCGTGTCAGTCGACGGCCAGTGCCAGCGCCTTTTCGCGTTCCCACTCCGCTGGGCTCACGGCCGCTCAAGCCGTACGGAACGACACGTCCGTTCGGTCGGTGATGAACATCAGGCCCGGCGTGTGAGTGATCGCGTACGGCGGCCGGCTGGCCATGACGACCGCCTGCGGTGTCACGCCGCACGCCCAGAACACCGGCACATCCCCGGGCCGTGAGTCGACCCGGTCACCGAAGTCGGGCGCGTCCAGATCCTTGATGCCGAGCTCCGCCGGGTCGCCGGCGTGCACGGGGCCGCCGTGCATCGTCGGATAACACGCCGTCACCTCGCCGGCCAGCCCGACGAGCGGGCTCGGGATCGGGCGCATCGAGACCACGAGCGGCCCGGCGAGCCGCCCGGCGGGCGTGCACTGCCGCGTCGTGACGTACATCGGCACGTTGCGGCCCTGCTCGATGTGCCGGACCGGTACGCCGGCGGCGCGCAGCGCGCCCTCGAAAGTGAAGCTGCAGCCGAACAGGAAGGCGACCATGTCATCGCGCCAGTACGGCGTCGCGTCGGCGACCTCGACGATCGGCTCGCCGTTCTCGTACACCCGGTATCCGGGCAGGTCGGTGCGCAGGTCGGCCTCCGGCGCCACCTCGCGCGGCACGGGGTCGCCCGGGTCGGTCACGTCGAGCAGCGGGCAGGGCCGGTCATTGCGCCGCGCGAACAACAGCGCGTCGAAGGCCAGCTCGCGCGGCACGGCCAGCAGATTGGCCTGCGCGAATCCGCCGCACCACCCGCTCGTCGTCGGCGGGACAAGACCCGTGCGAAACCGCGCCCTGGCCTGCCGCGGCGACAACAGCAATGGCTGATCCGGCAGCGTCATATCGAGATTATCCCCAGTGGCCGTGCGATCCATTGGCCCCGCCTCCCTTTTGCCTGCCCTCAGACATAGTGCATGGTTGAAATCGGAGCTACGGTCAAGCCACGGGGTTTGAGGTCCGCGAACGGAGCAGCCGTGACGACCTTCATGGGCGGCGCCGAATTCGCCGGAGACGCCGTCGCCGGGAACAAGATCATCCAGCTGGCCGCCACCTCCCTTGCCGAGCCGCCGCGGCAGCTGCCGCTCGACGTTCGCGACTTCATCGGGCGCGGCGAGGCGCTGGCCACGCTGGACGCACTGGTCGATGACAGGGAGCACGACCGATCGCCGGTGATCGTGACCATCACGGGGATGCCGGGCGTGGGAAAGACGGCGCTTGCCATTCGCTGGTCGCATCGTATTGCCGACCGTTTCCCCGACGGTCATCTTTTCATCGATTTGCGCGGCTATTCCGAGCGCGCCGCGTTGTCGCCGCAAGAGGCGCTCGGGCAGGCGTTGCGCGCGCTCGGCGTCCCGAGCCGCCGCATCCCCACGGACACCGACGAGCTCGCCGCCCTTTACCGGACCCAGCTCGCGGCCAGGCAGATGCTGGTGGTGCTCGACGACGCGGCGAGCTCGTTGCAGGTCCGCCCACTCATTCCCGGCACCTCGTCATGTCTCGTCGTCGTGACCAGCCGCAACCATCTGGAAGGTCTGGTGGCGAGCGTCGGTGCGCGGACGGTGCCACTTGACGTCCTGCCGGCCGAGGAGGCGCTCGATCTGGTGGGCGCCGTCGCCGGCCGGGATCGTACCGAGGCGGAGCCGGAGGCGGCCGCGCGGCTGATCCATCTGTGCGCGCGGCTGCCGCTTGCGCTGCGCATCGCCGCCGCCAACCTCGCCATCCGGCCGCAGCAGACGGTCGCCGACACGGTACGGGCGCTGTCGGAGGGCGATCGGTTGTCGCGGCTGGCGATCGGCGAAGACCTCGGCGGCGCGGTCGGGGCGACGTTCGACCTGTCCTACCGCGGGCTGAGCGACGAGCTGTGCCGCGCCTTCCGGCTGCTCGGCCTCATCGAGGGGCCGACGTTCACCTCGGCGGCGACCGGCGCGCTGCTCGCGGTCACCCCGGAGGCGGCGGCCCAGCTGCTGCACCGGCTGCAGGCGGCCAATCTGCTACAGGCCGTCCGCCAAGACCGCTACCGCCTGCACGAGCTGTTGCGGGAGTACGCCAGGCGCCGCTCCACCGACGCCGACGACTCGCTCGTCCAGGAGTCGGCCCTGCAGCGCCTGGCCACCTGGTACCTGTCCACCGCCCAGCAGGCCGGCCGGTTTCTCGACCGCTACCGCAGGACGATCCGGCAGGAGCTGACCGAGCCGCCGGACAACGTCGACCCGGTCGAGCGCGACCGCCAGCTGAACTGGTTCGTGCTCGAGCGGGCCAATCTCATGGCCGTGATCCGCCAAGCGTCGCGGTTTCGGTGGGATCAGCTGACGTGGGAGCTGGCGGACGCGGTCTATGACTTCCTGGAGTTGCGCCGCCATTCCGTCGACAACCTGGAGGCGCACCGGCTCGGGTTGCAGGCCGCGCAGCGCGAACGCCACCACCTCGCCCAGTTCTTCATGCACCACCACATCGCCTTGAGCTATCGCGAGCTGGGTCAGTACCGGCTGGCGTTCGTCGAGGCCAGCTGCGCGCATGAGATCAGCAGGCGTATCCAGGACCGGTACGGCGAGGCCTGTGCGCTGGCTGATTTCGCCCGCGTCCATTACCCCATCGGGGAGTACAAGGAGGCGCTTTGGGCCGCGCAGGAGGCGCTGCGCATCCGTCGCGACATCGGCGATCGGCATGGCGAGGCCACCACGCTGGACACGTTGTCGATCGTGCACATGCGGCTGAGCCAGTACCAGGAGGCGTGGAACCACGCCGAGGCGGCCCTGCCCATCCACCGTGCGCTCGGCGATCGGCGCGGCGAAGGCGAGACCTTGGACAATCTCGCCCGCATCTACAAGGGCTGGGGTCGGCACAAAAAGGCGCTCTCCTGCGCGGAGCGGGCGCTGGCCATCCGCCGCACGCTGGGCGACCGGCACGGCGAGGCCGAGACGCTCGCGCTGCTCGGCGCGCTGCATCTGTCGGTCGGCCGGCTCCCGCTGGGGCAGCGGCACGTGGACGGCGCGCTGCGGATCTTCCGTAAGATCGGCGATCCGCACGGAGAGGGCAAGGCGCTTGGCCACCTGTCGGCCATCAACAGAAGGCTTGGCCGCTACGCCGACGCCATGCGCGCCGCGCTCGAGGCGCTCGACGTCTTCACCGAGCTCGGCGATCCGCACGGGGAGGCAGAGACGCTGATCTCGCTGGCCCGGGTGCAGCGGCGCATCGGGCTCGAGGAGCGCGCCGTCACCGACGCGCAAAGAGCGCTTGCGGTCAGCGTGAAGATCGGCAACCGGTTCAACGAGGGGGCGGCGCTGGATGCCCTGGCGCTCGCCCACCTCGGCCTGCGCCACTTCGACGTCGCGCTCGGCCATGCCGAAAGGGCCTTGGAGTGCTTTCGCGAAATCGGCGATCGCCGCGCCCAGGGCCAGACGGTGGACACCCTCTGCAAGATCCATCGCATGATGGGCCGGTACGACTCCGCCCTGACGCTGGCCCACGAAGCATTGGCCATAGAAACCGAAATAGATGACAATTTCGGCCTAAGCATGACCTTGGCCACCCTCAGCCAGATTTATATAAATATGCGGAAACCCGACGAGGCGTACCGCTGTTTGCATCGATCGCTGACCGTCAAACGGGAGGTCGGCGACCGGCATGGTGAGGCGGCCACCCTTCGCCGCCTCGCCGGTCTGGACGCGGCGCGCGGCCACGGCCTGCGAGCCAGGGAGCACGTCGAGCTCGCCGAGGCCATCGAGACGACCCTCACCCGCTCCGCGACACAATCTCACGACTGACAGAGAGATCACGACTGACAGAGATGATGTAGCTTGCACCTCCCGACGTGGTCTGACGGAGATGACCGGCGGGCCCCGGGCGGGCCGGGCCGCGCCCCGGCAAAGGCCGGGTGGTCAGCGCGGAGCAACGAAGAGGGTTTGGGCGACGCCGCCGAGATCGCCGCGCTCGTCGTAGAGGGTGGTCCGGCACAGACCGCTGCCGTCGGGCCCGATCGTCGTCACGGCGTCCAGGCACACCCACTCCCCGGACAGCGCGCGCAGCAGGTGCATGGTGAAATCGACGTTGGTGAAGATGTGGGTCTCGAAGCTCAGCACGGAGCTGACGCCGCTTGAGGTGTCGGCGACTCCGGCCACCCGCTGCAGCGGGGACGGCTTTTCGCCGGGGACGACGGGCACCTTGAGCCGAGCCCACAGCACGCCCGGGCCCGGGATGGTGACGGCGCCGGAGACGAAGCGCCACTCCAGGGCGTCGAAGTAGCCGAAGTCCCGGAACGGAGGTTCGCCGGGCGCGGGCCCCGGCAGCGGGTGCGGTGGCGGCGATTCCGGCGCGGCGATGCCGGAGGTGTCGGCGCGCCGCATCCGCCAGCCGCGCGCCCTGGCCACCGGCTCGTCGCCCGCGATCAGCTCGGCCGTCAGGAACTGCACGCGCCGGCCCGCGCGCGCCAGCCGCGCGCGGACCTCGACCTCGGCGACGGGCACGGGGCGGATGAGGTCGACGGCGAACTGCGTGAACTCCATCTCCGGCCGTGGCTCGACCTGCTCCATGGCGTAGGCGAGCAGCGCGGCCGGCGGGCTCCCGTGCTGCTGGGCGGGATGCCACGGCCCCTGGGTCAGCTCGGTCGACGAGTATCGCCCCGAGCCGAGCGGGATGTAGAGGCTGTCGGCCACCGTCAGGCCCCTTCGGTCGTACGGATCCACTCGAGCACGCGAGACAAGACCTCCACCATAGATTGACCGGCGTTCGGTCTGGTTTCGACGACGGCCTCGATCTCCAGCCCGTCGACGGCGGCGCCCAGCAGGCGAACGGCGGTCGCGGTCGTGGGGTAGCCGGCGAGCCGCAACAGCTCCGACGTCGTCTCGCGGCACCGGTCGGTCCAGACGCGGGCCAACGGCCGCAGCGCCGGGTCGCGCCCTGCACGCAGGTAGAGCTCCCACAGCGCCAGGTGCCGCCGCCGCTCGGTGTCGTCGCGCGGCAGCAGCGCCGCCGCCAGCGCCTCGGCCCAGGCCCGCGCCGATATGCGCGGCTCGATGCCGCTGGCACCGGCGTCCTCGCCGGGCCCGCCGCCGTCCCCATCCCCGGCCCTGGCGCCGAGCCGGCCAACCTGGGCGGTGAAGCGTTCGCGAGTGGCCGCGAGGTCGCGCTCGACCATCAGCTTGAACGCGGCGGCGATGAGGTCGTCGCGGGAGCGGAAGTAGTACGTCGTCGCGGCGAGCGGCAGCCGCGCGGCGTTGGCGACCGCGCGGTGGCTGACCGCGGCGAAGCCGCCGTCGGTGAGCAACTCGACCGCGGCGTCGAGCATAGCGTCCCTGCGCCGCCGCCCGCGCTCTTGCGCCGGCCGTCTCATGACCGCTCGTACGGCATCAGGCCGCGCTCGCCAGGTTGAGGACGACCGCGCCCGTGATGATCAGCACGATGCCGATCGCCTTAGCGGCGGTGAGGGGCTCGCCCAGCCAGAGCATGCCGATCACCGCGATGGCCGCGGTGCCGGCGCCCGACCAGATCGCGTACGCGATGCTCACCTCAAGTTGCAGCCTGAGCGCCCAGGCCAAGAGCACGAACGAGGAGACGTAGCCGACGGTGACCACGATCGTCGGGATCAACCTGGTCAGGCCGTCGGACGTCTTGAGCAGGGCCGTGGAGATCACCTCGGCGGCGATCGCGCCGGCAAGCAGCAGCCAGGCCATGATGCCCCCACATTGGTACAGCTGTCCCCATTATCTGGTACGAACGTACCAGATTGGCCAGAGGGGGCGGAACGGGATCAGAAGCGCTCCTCGCGAACATCCTCGAGCTCATGCCGCGGCGCCCACACCTGGTAGACGCCGTGATCGAACAGGTCGAGTCCCAGCCGCTCCGCGACCGGCGCCCGGCCGCCCGCGTACTCGACGCGCGCCCACCCGCCGTACTCCCCGAGCACCTGGAAAGGCTCGCCTCGCCAGGTGCACACCGTGATCACGTAGGCGAGGTGGTCGAGCTCGTCGGCCCGGACGACGCGACGGTGCCGACCCGGGGCGATCTCCTCGAACCCGTCGGCGGGTTCCGCCGCGAACAGCCGGACGTTGTCGCCGTCGGGCCGAGCCTCGTACTCGGCGCCCCGCCACCCGGCGAAGAATCCGTCCCGCATGATCTCGTCCTCACCGCCTCCGCCTATTGTTCGATGACCAGCCACCGGCCGAAGTCGGCGTCGAAGACCGCCACTCGCGTCACCTCGCCCGTGTATGCGACGTGGTACATCTCGGCGCCGTGCGGCAGCCGCTGGCTGGCGATCTTGAATTCGGGAATCGGCGGGCCGTCGCCCGGCGCGAACCCGGTGCCGAGGAAGGGCGGGCGCTCGATCACCCAGCCGTCCGGCACCGACCCCATGGACGCCTCGTCCACTCCGCCGAGCGGCGTTTTGAACAGCTCCGGCTTGTACGCGGGCCAGCGGATGACATGGATCGCCGCGTCGTCCGGCGAGAACGGCGAGTTCTCGTAGGTCAGCCCCAGGCCGTGCACCAGCCGCTCCGGTGTGGTGAGGTCGGCGACGTCCTGGGCCCGGTGCACGTAGCCGGCGACCCGGTCGTACCCGCCCTCCAGATAGTGGACGACGAGCGGGTGCGGCACGACTTTCTGCATGATCGCGGGAGGCAGCGCGGCGCCGGCGTCCGCGTCGAGCGCCGGCGCCGGGCGGATGATGTCGACGGGCGCCGTGGCCGGAGCCGCGGCCGGCTCGGCCTCCCGGGCCGGGGCGGTGGCCGCCGCGGCCACGACCCCGGGCGGCCGCTCGGCCGGGGGAGCGGCGAGCCCGGCGACGACGCTCGCGTCGAAGTACGCCTCGCTGGGGAGCCCCAGATCGATCGACAGGCGCCACGCCGGGTTCGGCCACTCGTCGGCCAGCTGCCGTATCGTCACGTGCCGATGGTGTCGCGCCTGCTCGCGCAGCACTTGCCGCATCGCATCGGGGGAGGTGAAGGTCAGCACGTACGTCCCGTCGGTCAGCCGCGTCGTCGCGAACTCCGCCCCCGCCGACGTGCCCGTCGCCGGCACGATCAGCCCGGCGCCCGCGACCAGGGCGAGATACGCCTCATGGTCCCCGGCGCGCTTGGCCGCGACCAGTCCCGCTTCGAGCTCGGCCGGCAACGGCCGCGCCGCACGCCGCTCGGACACCGCGCCGGGATCGGCGAGTTCGAGACCGAAGTCCGTCAGCTCGATGCCGGTGTCGCCGCGGAACGCCTCATAGCGCAGCTCCGCCGGGTCGCGTGCCCGCTGTACGTCCCGCAACGCCGTGACCATCATCGCGGCGAGTCGCCGGAACTCCGCCGGGGGCGACGCGGGCGGCAGCTCGATCCACCAGTTGGGCCCGGGGGCACCCCAGCCGGCGTCGGCCATCCGCTTTTCGTCCGCCTCGGCGAAACGCAGCGGCGGATCGAGCCGCTCGGTGCCGACCGCCTCGGCGCGGATGCGGTACGGATCGCGATGGGCCTGCACGTAATAGGCGTCCCGATCGGCCCGGTGCACCACGAGAACCATGCCGTCATCGAGGCCGGCCAGCTCAGCGGCGAGCCGCTCGGTGAAGTCGGGCCAGCCGAGGTGGCCGACCCCGGCGGCTCGCTCATCGGCCGGCGGCGCCATGAGGGGCACCGTGTCGACGGGCCGGATGCCGAGCCCCGGGAGGGCGAACCCCCCGCCGTCCTCGCCGTTTTGGGCGGCGCGGTACTCCAGCTCATCCGGTGACGGGACGCCGTACACCTCGTCCAGCGCGGCGGCCATCCGGTCCGCCAGCCGCTCGCACTCGGCGAGTTGGTCCGGCGTGGCCCGGTCGACGTCGGCCGGGATCACGAGATCGTGCCACCAGTTCACCCGGCCGTGGCCGTCCGGCTCCTGCCAGCCGAGCGTGATCATGCGTCTGGTCTGCGCGCGGTCCAATCGCAGCCGTTCGCTCAGGAACGTGTCGCTGACCGCCTCGCCCGCGATTCCGTTGGGGTGCCGTACGGCCTGGACGTACGGAAACCCGCCCCGGCCCTGCACGATGACGTACGCGTCGACGGGCAGGGCGACGAGCTCCGTCGCCAGCCGCCGCGCGAAATCGTTCCAATCCACTCGGCTCTCCCCAACCCCGGTCGGAGTCGAGAATGTCGATGATGCCCCGCCGTTGTAAAGCCACGCGCCGGACAACGGATCGGGAAGATCAGGAACGTGCTTGGCGTACGCTCTCCGCGGCGATCCAGCGGCCCGCCGCGGCATCGTACTTGGCCACCGGGATCGCCCCAGGCGTGGCGTCGGTGAGCCGCCACAGCTGCGCGCCGTGCGGCACCGGCAGCGGGTGGACGGCGGCCGGCCCCGTGTCCGCGCCGGGCAGGCCGGGCAGCTCGGGCAGCTCGGGCAGCTCGGGCAGGCCGGGCACGTCGGCGGCGGCCGCGCCGCCCAGGATGATCGGCCGGGGCTCGGGGCGGCCGACGAGCGCGTCCACCGTGGACGCCTGCTCCGCCGTACGGCGCATCTCGTCGAGGCGGGCGACGGTCACCGCGTCCACCCGCACCTCACTCGGCAGGCCGCCGTTGATCACCAGCGACCAGCTCGGGTCCGGCCAGGAGGCGGCGAGCTCGGGGAAGGTGGTCTTGCGGTGCAGGCCGGTCCGCTCGCCGCAGGCCCGCGCCATCGCCGCGGGCGAGGTGAACGCGAGGACGCGGGTCTCCCCGTCGACCACCGCGGTGGTGAACTCGGCCAGGCTCGGGTCTTCGACCGCCTGACCGGTCGCCGGCAAGACGAGTTCCGCGGCACGGAATTGCTCGAAGCAAGCGGCGGCGTCCCCGATGCGCAGCGCGTCGACCAGCCGGCTCTCCTGTTCGCTCGGCCGGTAGGGCGCTGGCGGCGAGCCCTCCGGCGGCGGGGCGGCCAGCACTCGTTCCGCCCGCCGGGGCCGGCCGCCTCGCGCACCGGCCGCTCCGCAGCGCCCGCAGTGCCCGCCTGGCCCGCAGTGCCCTGCCGGCCCGCCGTCGCGTCCTCCCGGGCCGCCGCGCCGCGGCGCCGTTCGGTGATCCGGCCGGGATCGGCCGGGGCGATGCCGAAGTCCAGCAGCTCGATCAGCCCGTAGCCGTCGCGATGGAACGACTCGTACACCAGATCGGCCGGGCGCCGGACGCCTTGGACGTCGCGCAGCGCCGTGACCATCATGTCGGCCAGCTCGGCGCATGCGCCGGGCGGGGCGTCGAGTCCCAGCTCGGTCCACCAGTTGGCCGGGGACCAGTCGGCGGTGGGCGGCCGCCAGCCCGCCTCGGCCAGCACCTCCTCGTCGGCCGGCGTCAGTGCCAGCGGCCCGTCGAGAAAGTTGTTGCTGACCGCCTCGGCGTACAGCCGCTCGGACTCTCGCATGGCCTGGACATAGTGCCGGCTCTCATCGTGTTCGCGCACGATGAGGATGGTGTCGCGATCGAGACCCGCCAGCTCACGGGCGAAGCGTACGGCGAACTCAGACCACTCCACCAAGATCACTCCCTCACGCGTCCGACCCCGCCACCCCACCCCGGACGCGGTCGGCATGAGAGCCGATCATCGCCCGCCCCGGGGTCCGGTCGCAAACCCGGTTGTCAGCCAGCCGGCGGCTCGTGACGGAGGGTTCGCAACGCGCTGCGCAGTGCCAGCGCGTCGTCGCCCGCCCGGTCGAGCGCCTCGATCAGCAGATGCAAGATCGCGTGCCTTTCGTGGCCCGCGTCGAGCATTCCTTGTGCGGTCTCCCACAGCTGGGGAGGGTTGCCGTCCCAAAGCCGCGCCGCCAGCCGTTCGTGCGCGTCCAGATGCGCGGCGGCGGCGCCGGGGTGCTCGAACTCGAGCAGGCGCCGCCGGTGCGCCGGATCGGCCGGGTTCAGCGTGGCCAGGTCGAGCGAGTCGTGCGTGCCGGACAGGAACGGGAACGCGAACGCCCGGCGGGCCAGCGCCTCAAGGTCGTGGGGTCGCGGTAGGCCTCGGCGAACTTCACCGTCGCGTCCCAGACCGCGTCGAGCGTGGCCCGGACCCCCTCTTCCGGCAGCTTGGTGCGCCGCCCCGCCCAGCGTACCCAGGCCGCCAGCACGTGCGGCATCGCGTCCTGTTCGGCGGCCGAGAGCATCACCTTGCGCGGCAGCCAATCGAGCAGGAACCGCTGGCACTTGATCGGGCTGACTCGCAGCGGCCGGCCGAAGTCGCGCGCGCACCCGTAGTCGATGATGATGTCGACGCAGCGACTGGCCGCCGACCGGTCGGACAATTCCTCGGCCTCGTCGGAGGCCAGGAACCGCGCCGCCATCGTGGCCCTGCGGTCGCGGCCGAACGTCGGCGGCTGCGGCCGGCCCTGGCCCGGCGGCAGCGCGCGCACCCTGGCCCGCACGAACGCGTGATAGGAGCCGAACGTCTCGCTGACCGGCGAGGCGGCCGGCGGCATGTCCCAGCCCGCGGTACGCGTGCCGTACACCAGATCGTCGGTGACATCGAGGGCCGCCGCGAGCAGGTCGCGGGTGCGGCCGGGCTCCATCTGCTCGAACCGCATGAGCGGGTTGTCCCTGCCCTCCCTGCGGCAGTGGTCGAGCAACTTGTCCACCTGCGAGGAGACCCATGCGTCGCGCACCATGGCGCCGAGCGCGGGGCGGCCGCGGGCGTCCACCGCCTGCGGATGCGCGCCATGGTTGTGGTCGACGAGCACGACCAGCGCGTGCCGCTCCTCGCCGCCGTAGGTATAGACGCACACCACGGAGTCCTGGTCGCCGTAGACGTCACGGGAGGCGTAGCATTCGGCCGGCGCGACCATGCCGACCCGGTCGGCCCACCCCGGCCTGGCCACCCCGCGGTCGATCAGCTCAAGCGCGGCCAGCTCGGCCTTGGCGGCCTGCCGCGAGGTGCCGAGATAGGCGATGCCCACCAGCAGCGCCAGCGCCGCCGGGGTGCCCTTACGGGCCGCGTGATCGACGAGCGCCTCTCCGATGACCTCTTCGACGTCCGCGTCGTCGAGAGGACGCCCCCACCATGCCCCGAGGATCTCGCTGACGATCAGTTCGGCGTCCAGCGGGCTGCGGACGGCGAGCAGCTCGCGCGCATGCACGAGCATGTCGTCGAAGATCGCGAAGACCTCTTCGGACGGCGGTTTCGGATCTCCTGCGGGTGGTTGACGGCGGCGACTGCGGGGACTCACGGCACCCTCCACTCAGGGGGTCCCTGCGGCACCTCCGCCGCCGCCTCCCGCTTCCTCACGATTCCA
The DNA here is from genome assembly GCA_937891035.1 of uncultured Thermomonosporaceae bacterium. Classification (GTDB taxonomy): domain Bacteria; phylum Actinomycetota; class Actinomycetes; order Streptosporangiales; family Streptosporangiaceae; genus CALAED01. The sequence continues at coordinate 12,567 of CALAED010000590.1, forward strand.
CTTTCGCAGATTCTTCGAGGACCGTCGCGCGAGACGGTGCCGATTTCCTCGCGCGGTGGACTTCACCAGGCGTCGCGGGGTGAGCCGTCCACCTTCGACGGCTCACCCACGCGCGCCTGTCTGGCCGTCACGGGTTGGTCAGTCGTTCAGGGCCTGGGCGGCGCCTGGCAGCGGCCCGACGGCGGTTCTGACATCACCATTGCCGTCAGATGCTCCCAGGCGATGCGTTCGACCAGGTGCGGAGTGACTTCGATACCGAGATGCTCGGCGCACGCCCAGGCGTCGGACACGCAGCGGCCGACGGTGGTTGTGGGGAACACCAGGAACTCGGCGCTGAGTCGCTGCGTGATCGAGTGACGGATCTCGCTTTGGCGACCGGCAAGTGCAGGCAGCATTCGCTCACCCCTCGCGCCAGGGGGTTCGGGGACCGAGCGGATGAGCCCCACGCTGCGCCCATCACGCCCTAGCTCATTTCATCTGCTGATGAGCCCACGGTGTCAAGAGCCGACGGGTCAGGATTCTGCTCATCCAACCAGCCGGGGTGGTGGCGGGCCGCCCACTCGGGCGTCACCCGTCCGGTCAGCATCCCCGCCATCGCGCCGGGGTCGCGCAGCGCGTACCACAGGTGGCCGAACGTCACCGCGAAGATGGCCAGAGTCAGCCAGTCGTGCACGAAGGTGGCGCCGGTGCGCAGCCGTACGGGGAACGGGTCGGGGAAGGTCAGCATCAGGCCGGTGCCCAGCATGACGAGGATCGCACCGGCCATGAACGCGGCGTTCAGCTTCTGCCCGGCGTTGAACTTGCCGACCGGGATGACGCCGCGGCCGCCGCGCACGGCCCGCCGGTCGCCGCGCCGCAGCCATTCCCAATCGTGCGGGCGGAACCCGTTGAGCCGCCGCACGTCACCGCGGAACGCCTTGGACAGCAGGCCGGCCAGCGCGGGGACGGGCAGCGCGACGCCCGCCCAGATGTGAATCGACTTGATGAGGCCACGCCGCCCCACCGCGGCGGCGAGTTCGGGGATGTAGAGCATGGCGGCGGTGATGAGGCAGCCGAACAGCAGCAACGCGGTGACGTGGTGGACGGCCCGCTCCGCGCGCGTGAACCTGTCGATCATGTTGATCGCGCCCCGCCGCCCATCACCGGCCCCCTTGCCCGTCACCCGTATCCGTTGGACGCGTTGATCCAGGCGTCCACGTCGTAGCCGCGCTCCTCCCAGTACCCGGGGACGACCCTGTCGACGACCTCGATGCCGGACAGCCACTTGAGGGACTTGTAGCCGTACATCGGCGCGACGTACAACCGGACCGGGCCGCCGTGGTCGTGGCTGATCGGGCCGCCCAGCATGCTGGTGGCGACCAGCACGTCCGGTCTGCGGGCTTGGGCGAGGGTGAGCGACTCGGTGTAGGCCCCGTCGAACGAACGGAACCGCAGCGCCTTGGCCGCCGGATCGAGCCCGACCCGGTCGAGCAGGTCGCGCAGCAGCACTCCCTGCCACCGCACCCCGGGTACCGTCCAGCCGGTGACGCAATGGAACTCCGCGGTGATGCGGGTCTGCCCGAGCGCCCGCAGGTCCGCGAACGTGAAGGTGCGCGGGGCCTTGACCAGTCCCGTCACGCCGAGGGTGTAGGCGGCCGGGGGACGCGGCTTGACCTCGTCGACGACGGAGTAGAAGCGAAACCCGCCGCCGGCCGCCGGCACGAGCCCCGAGACGCTCTTGCTTACGGGCGCCAGCGCGCGATCGATCGCCCGCTGGATCGTCGCCCCGCCTACGATGCCGGCCGCCCCCAGGCCGAGCATGCCGATGATGACCCGCCGGCCAACCGGCGACGGTTTGCCGGGCGTCTTGTCGGACGGCTTGCCGGACGCTTTGTCGTACGTCTCGTCGTACGCCGGGTCCGCTTTGTCGGTCACCCCTCCATTCGAGCACCGACCGGATCAGATCGCCACGGTCTAAGCCACCTCGTAAGCGATCGCTCATATTTCGAGGTCGGGGAACCGCCGGTACGCCTTGAGAGATGATGTGGTGGTGGTGATCAGGAGGTACAGATGACACTTTCGCTGCCGATCGAGCCGGCGGCCAACGAGCTGTTGAACCGCAGCCCCGTCGCGCTGCTGACGGCGATGTTGCTCGATCAGCAAGTCAGCATGGAGTGGGCCTTCCAGGGGCCGTACACGATCGCCCGGCGGATGGGCCGCGACGATCTCGACGCGCACGAGATCGCCGCCTACGACCCGGAGCGGTTCGCCGCCGTGCTGTCGGACAAGCCGGCGGTGCACCGTTACCCGGGCTCGATGGCAAAGCGCGTCCAAGCGCTGTGCCAGTTCCTCGTCGAGCGCTACGACGGCGATGGCGGGGCGGTCTGGCGCGGGGTGGCCTCGGGCGACGAACTGCTCGGGCGGCTCAACGAGTTGCCCGGGTACGGCAAGCAGAAGGCGCAGATCTTCGTGGCGCTGCTGGGCAAGCGGTTCGGCGTACAGCCGCCGGGCTGGCGCGCGGCGGCCGGCTCCTACGGCGACGACGACTCGCACCGCTCGGTGGCCGACGTCGTCGACGACGACTCGCTGACCAAGGTGCGCAACTTCAAAAAGGAGCTGAAGGCGGCCGCCAAGGCCAAAGGATAGTCAGGCGATCGCCGGCCCATGCGCCAAGAGCGGGTAGCGTTGTCGACGCCCGGGCCGAAATGCTGGCCGGATGCGGCCAATGGCGTGCGGCGGTGTGCGGTGGCGCGAAGATGTTCCGTTGGCCCGCGGTACTCGGCTCGGCGGCCTATCATCTCGTTTCTGGCGAACGGGACTACCGTCGGCGCCGAACGATCGAGATGATAAAGACCGGACTCTGAGCGGTGTTGTGTTGGAGGCGGGGGCGCGGCGGGCTCCCATTCACTCATAGTAATGAGCATGTGTCTCGTGGTAGAGCCGTGCGCAGGGCGGAGGTCTCGATAATGAGTACCGATACTTCCGTACCTCAACCCGCCCTGTCCGGGCTGGCGGCCGCTGACGTCGCACTGTTCGCGGGTTTGATCAAGGAGGCTCCTATCGGGTTCGCGTTCTTCGACGGGCAGCTGCGGTGCTCTCGCGTCAACCAGGGATTCGCCGAGGTGGTCGGCGTCCCCTCCGGCGCGGACCTCATCGGGCGTCGGCCGTCGGAGACGCTGCCGGAGCCCCTGGGCCAGTTCATCGAAGACTCGCTGCGCACCGTGCTGGCCGATGACCGGCCGCTCGTCGACGCGATCGGCCCCTCGTCGACGCCGACCTGAGCCTCGATCCGCCCGCCGGCGCGCCCGACGGTCCCGACAGTGCCGGCGGTCCCGGTTCGGTCGGCCCCGGTTCGGTCGGTCCGGCAGCGGTCGATCCCGCGACGGTGGACGAGCGGCCGCCCGGTGACCGCCTGCCGCCTCAACGCCACTGGTCGTCGTGGTGGTTCCCGGTCCACGACGACGACGGCGAGGTCACCGGCGTCGCGCTGCTCGCCGTCGATGTCACCGACCGGCGTCGCGCCGAAGACACCGTCCGGCGCAAGGAGGAGCGCTACCGCTCCCTCGTCGAGGCCAGTTCCCAGGTGGTGTGGGTGACCGACGCGACCGGCCGGGTGACCGAGGACGCGCCCGAATGGCGGTCGATCACGGGCCAGGCGATCGACGACTACCTCGAGGGCGGCTGGCTCGCCGTCGTCCATCCCGAAGACCGGGCCCGCGTCGAGGCCATCTGGCGCGAGTGCGTGGCCACCAGGCGGACCTTCCAAGATCACTACCGCGTCCGCACCAAGACCGGCACGCATCGCCAGTTCGAGGTGCGGGCGGTGCCGATCTGGCGCGGCGACGAGGTCATCGAGTGGGTCGGCGCCAACGCCGATGTCACCGGCCAGCGCGAGGCCGAGGAGATGCGCGGCCGGCTGACCGAGCAGTTGTCGGCGGCGGCGCTGCGCACGGCCCGGCTGCAGCAGGCCACCTCGATGTTGGCCGAGGCGCTCACGGTCAGCCAGGTCGTGCAGGTCATCACCGAGGTCGGCCGGTCCGCGATCGGCGCCGACCGGTCCGCCGTGGCGTTGCTCGACGACTCCAAGCTGCGGCTGCGCATCGTCACGCCGAGCGGCGAGGCCTCCGGCCTGGTCCGCGAGGACATCGCGGTCAGCGACCCGACCGTGCTGTCGGTCGCGGTGCGCGAAGGCCGCCCGTTCCTCGCCGAAAACCCCGACAGCCTGCGGCTGCAGCTGGGCCGTGGCGAGATGGAGCTGTTCCTGCGGCATACCGACGAGCGGGCGTGGGTGGGGCTGCCGCTGCTGGCGGCGGGTGCGCCGATCGGCGCCCTGCGTTTTTCCTTCACCCGGCCGCGGGAGATCACCGAAGAGGAGCGGGTGTTCCTCGAGGCGCTCGCCGGCCAATGCGCGCTCGCCGTGGAGCGGGCGCTGCTGTTCGAACGCGAGCATCGGACCGCCGAGACGCTGCAGCGCAGCCTGCTGCCCGACTCGCTGCCCCAGCTGCCCGGCATCCATCTGGCCGCCCGCTACCATCCGGCGACCCGGCACGTGCAAGTCGGCGGCGACTGGTACGACGCGTTCCGGCTGCCCGACGACCGGCTGGCGATCGCGGTCGGCGACGTCATGGGCAAGGGCGTGCTGGCCGCGGCGGGGATGGGGCGGGTGCGCAACGCGCTGCGAGCGCTGGCGCTGAACGATCCGCGCCCGGCGGCGGTGCTGTCCGGGCTCGACCGGCTGTTCAGCGCGACGGAGGACGAAGAGCAGTTCACGACGGTGGCGTACGCGGTGATCGCACCCGACACCGGCGCCGGCGTCTTCAGCAACGCCGGGCACCCGCCGCCGCCGCCGCTGATCGTGTCCGAGGCCGAGCCGGCTCGGGTCAGCACCAGAGAGCCGGGGACGCCGCTCGGCTGGCCTTCTCAGCGACAGCAGGCAAATTTTTCTATCGCACCCGGCAACACTGTCGTGTTTTATTCCGATGGACTGGTGGAGAACCGTAGGCGAGGGGTGGACGCGGGGCTCGACGAG
>CALAED010000591.1 GCA_937891035.1 uncultured Thermomonosporaceae bacterium
CTTGGCATCCGTGGCGGATGCGGCCGGATCGGTCCGCGCGGCCGCGCCGTCGGGCTGATCGCCTGTGTCCTCGGGATCCTCGGAGATGACGGGCAGCTTGGCGGTGAGCTGGGTCTGTTTGGCGATCACGCCGCTGGCGAGGGTGAGTTTTTCGCGGCGCAGAGCGCCGTTTTGCCGCAGCAGGTCATCGATGTCCGAACGCAGGGCCGCCTGCCGCGACGCCGACCATTGGTACACGATCGTGCCGCCGAGGACGGCGCCCATCACGAACGCGGACAGCAGGGGCACCCGCGGCCAAATCACGAACGAGATGATCAGCGCGGCGCAGACGGCCGCGACGCTGCGGACGTTGTGGGCCACCCAGTCCAGGGCGGCATTGACGCGCTTGGGAATCTTCAATCCGGGTCTCTCCTCGTCGACTCTTCGTGGATCATCTCGACGGGCGCATCAACTCATCGGGAGGGGCATCTGTTCCAGCGCCCCGGTGACGATAGCGTCACGAGGCTCCTCTACAGCATTACCATCTCGGCAGCATCGAAGATCCTGCTGAGGTGATGAGCACCGGAACGGCCGAGATGGACGATCACGACCTTCAGGCGGCGAACCTCCAGCATGCCAGCGGGCAGGACCATGATCTGCTCGCCGACCTGCACCGGTTGTTCGCCGACGGTGACTCCGGGCGCACGCTGTCGGTGCCGCTGCCCCCGGGCTGCGTGGTGTGGCCCGATCCGGGCTACCGGCAGCACGTGCCGCCCCGGCGGCCCGCGTTTTGGGTCAGCGACGAGCCAGTGCACTCGGGGCTGTGGGCCGACCTGCGGGCGGAGCATGCCAGGTCGGGCCTGTGGCCGATGTTGCTCGACGACTCCACCCAGCCATGGTCGGCGGGACAGATCGCCCCCGAACCGGTCACCGACATCGACACCTACGACGCGGGCGCGTTCATGGCCGAAGTGTGGGCGGAGCGCGCGGCCGCCGATGACGACTTCGCCGATCTCGAGCCGTACGGGCAGATCTGCCCGGGCTTGGCCCCGCCCGGCGATCCGGTCGACGACCCCGACGTCGCCGCCGACCGCCATGTGCGCGGCCTCGGCGATCGGGGCACACCTCTCGGCCTGGCCGCGGCGGCGCGCGGGGCCGACGTCCTCACGGTCATGGGCTGGCAGGGAGCCATCAACCACAACCAGTGGATCGCCCCGCTTTCGGCCGTGCTGCGCAGCTGGGAGGACAGGTTCGGGGTGCGCGTGATCGGAGTGGGGTTCGACACGCTGGAGATAAGCGTGGCCGCGCCCCCGGTCACCGCGCGGCACGCCTTGCACGTCGCCGCCGAGCACTGGGCCTTCTGCCCCGACAACATCCTCCAAGGCCCCGGCACGCTCATGGACTACGCCACCCACATCCGAGGCAAGACCTCCTGGTCTTTTTGGTGGGACTGATCCACCGGCCACCGCGCGGACTGCCCTGATGCCCGCGATGCCCCCCGCCACCACACGATCGGCCGGCGCCGACATTCGCGGTCATCCTCGACGCTGGTCGATCCGGTACGGCGGGTTGTCGGGCTGCCAGCCGGCCACCGAGGACACACCCTCGTTGAGGACCCGCGTACCCCACTCGGCGCGGGTGCCGGGGAAGTCCGGCCGCGGGAGCAGCTCGATGTGCATGCCGGCGGGCAGGTCGTCCCTGCTCGCGGGGGCGAGCCGAAGCGGCACGGGCAGGCCGAACAGCGGCCGCGCACCCCAATACCCCCATACGTCTTCGGGCTCCACGACGATCAACTCATCGAGCCGCAGCTCATGCGCGCCCGGGTCGGCCCACAGCAGTCCGAGCAGCCGCACGGCAAGCCCGCGCATCACATTGGTCGCGGCCAGGTCGTAGGCGCATGCCACCCGGTCGACGACCAGCTCGGGCAGCCCGAACCGCGCCAGCCCCCGGGTGAACAGGCACAGACACTCGCACTCGGTCGGGCCGTCGGTGTCCATCCCGCCGTCGGGGTTGATGCGGCAGTCGATGCCCAGCCAACCGTCGGCCGGACAGAACCAGTCGCGTTCGCCGTCGACCCGCCGGTCGGGGTGTACGAGCTGGGCCGTGCACAGATCGGCCAGCAGACCGCCCGTCGTGTCGGCCAGCGCCCGCGCCACGGCCCTGACGGCCTGCGCCAAGCGCGGCCGCTCCCCCCGTGGCGTCTCGCTCTCGACGATCAGATGGCCCGCGGCCGCGCACATCCTGGCCCTTTCGTCGTCGCTCGCCGCGACCGCCGCGAGGTCGTCGGCCCAGATCGAGTCGGCGGCCGCGACGGCGCGGATGCGCAGTAACGGCGTGCCGAGCCGGTCGAGGAGCTCTTCGCCCGGCGGACCGGTCACCTGCGCCCTGGCCATGGCGCCTGGATCCTTTGGCACCTCCGCCGCGGCCACGACGAACCGGGATGTCACGCTATGTGGCACAGACACGCTGACGGACATGACCGCCTCCCCAGGATCGGCTGAATCCCCGCCCTGATGAGGGCGGGGATGGCAGCAGGGTCACCTGCCGGGGGCGACCGGCCAATTAGAACGGCGTTCTGTGGAAAAACGCATGCGGGGTTTCGGCCCGGTGTCGTCGCCCCGTTAGGCGGAGTGCGGAGCTGCGAGATGGGGATCTACGCCGAGCTCTTTCCTTAACATGCGCCTCGATTGGCTCGTTGAGCTGGCCAGGGTTTCGTCGTTCTAAGGCCGTGAGGCCCGGCTCGGGCAGGCGCTTGAAATAACAAGCTCAGAGGCCGAGGCGGCGGCGCACCTGAGCCGGTGAGGTGAACACCTCAGCGGTCATCCCGGCCTCGCGGGCGGCCACGACGTTGCCCTCTCTGTCGTCGAAGAACAACACGTCACGCGGGCCGACACCGAGCTGCTCGGCGCAGATCCGGTACGCGCGCGGGTGGGGCTTGGCGACCCCGATCCGGCACGAGTACGTACGGGCGGTGAAATGCCGCAACCAGTGATCATGGCGCCGTTCGAACACCGGCACCAGGTCGGTGATGATGTTGGAGAGCAGACCCAGCGCGCGGCCCTGCGCGGCCAGTTCGGCGATGACCTCGACCATCTGGTCGTCGACCTCGGTCCAGCTCTCTAGGTCCGCCTCGATCAGCGCGGCGACCGTTTCCAGGGCGAACCGCGCGTTGAGCCGCTGCCCGACCCCCGCCCAGTAGTCCACGCTGGGCTGCCGCGCGTCGTAGGCCGGGCGGCCGGCCCAGTACGCCTCCCAGAACGCCGGCCCCGACACGCCGGCCAACTCCTCTATGCGCCGCATGGCCGCCTCAGTCTGAGTACGCGCGATGACTCCGAACAGATCAAAGACGATGGTCTGGGGCATGTCCCGACCTTATGCAGCGGTCGACCGCCGCATCGAAGAGTTCCATCCGAGCTTGACATCCTGCCGGGTCGCCCGATCCTGGAGGGTGAGTATGTCGCATGCGTCCCGCGCCGCTCGAGCGATCATCCCCTGATCGCGACCGAGTTCGGGCGGCTCAACGACCTCGGCAGAACACTCTGTGTTCGCCTTGGCGGCAGGGCGCGGCAGCACGGTCGTCAGATTGACGGGAGACGCTGGGCACGTGGAGCTGCGCTGGGCGTACGTGCCTGCACTCATCGCGCTGGCCGTGGCGCATTACGTACTGGCGGCGATCGCCCTGCGGGCCGCGGTCGGCACCCGGCTTCCGCTGCTGGACACCGTCATGACCCAGTTCACCGCCGCCGCGGCGAACCGGGTGACGCCGAGCGGGCTCGGCGGCTCCGCCGTGAACGTACGGTTTCTCACCTGCCACGGCATCCCGCTGCGGGCCGCGATCGCCGCCGTCGCGGCCATGCACGTGCTGGGCGGGCTCGCCGACCTGCCGATGATCGCGGTCGCGAGCCCGCTGGCCGGCGGCGAGGTGCTCACGTCGCTGTACGAGGCCGCGGCCGATTGGCGCGTTCTCGTAATAGCCGCCGCCAGTGGGGTCGCGGCGGTCACCGTGCTGCTCCGTCGGCACCGACGCCGGACCGACGACGATGACGGCCGCTGGGCCGACGCCCGTGCCGGGGTGGCCGGGCTGGTACGGCGTCCCCGCGATCTGTTCATCACGATGGCCGCCTCGGCCGCCACCACCCTCAGCATGGGCATCGCCTTCGCGCTCAGCGTGCTCGCCGTCCCCGGCGCCGCCGAGCCGGGCCGGGCCGGGACGCTGATCGTCGCCTATCTCATCGGGGCGAGCCTCAGCGGACTGGTGCCGGTCCCCGCCGGGCTCGGCTCGACCGAGGCCGTCCTGGTCGGCGCGCTGCTGGCGCTCGGCGTGGCGACCGGCCCCGCGATTCAGTCGGTGGTCCTCTTTCGCGTCATCACCCACTGGGCGCCGGTGCCGGTCGGCGTGCTCGCCGCCCGCCGCGCGCTGTTCCGCCCCCGAAGGACGGATCCTGCTTCCCGGGGCGAATCGACCTTTACCGCCCCGTGAGACCCCCGCCCAAAAGATCTACCTTTCAGCCCGGCGTTTTGCTTGATTCGTATGGTTAACTCCCTACTTGCCGGTGTTTTGGCAAGTAGATCCCCCAAAGTTCCATAAAGTCGGCAAACGCCGCCGTCGCCCCCCGCCGATCCGCGCGGGCAGGCCGAACCCCGCCATGCGACCGGTGACGCATCCCGTCGCCCTGGTCGCATCGTGATCGGCGCCGAACTCCTCTGAACGGGGCCGCCAGGCCCTCGATCAGTGCTGCCCAAAAGCGGCATGCGCATTGGCGACGGCTTCCTCCGCGACTCGGTTCGCATCCACCGCTTCGTCATCGGCGTGACCTCTCGCCATGGCGACGTGCGGCGATCTGTCCCCCACTGAGAGGAACTCCATGCAAAGGCGCACGATGACCGCGATCCTCATGAGCGCCACCGGCACCGTGCTCGCTGGGAGCCTCGCCATGACGGCGGTCGCCCTGGACGGCGACCTCGAAATCGGCACGGCGGCCCACGAGTCGATGTCGGCTTCGAGCGGGCGGCCACATGCGTCGAAGCACCACACGAAGGCGCGGGCGAAGCACAAGGCCAAGCCCAGTTCCAGCCCCAAGAAGAGGATCGTCGCGGGCACTTCCCGAGAGACGGACAGAAAACCCACAAGGAAGAAGGGACTGCCGAGCGGACGGTCCACCGCCACCTCGTTCTGGGGCGCCCAGACCGCGTCGGGCCGGCCCATGTCCTACAAGACACTCGCCAGCCCGTACTGGCCGCTCGGCACCAAGGTCAGGATCACCTACCGCGGTAAGAGCGTCACCGGGGAGGTCTTGGACTTCGGCCCCGCCCAGTGGGCGGTCAGACAGCATCGCCCACCGGCGATCATCGACCTTTCGGAGAAGATGATGGCCGATCTGACGGGCCGCCGATCGAACGCGGTCACCGTGTCGTTCACGGTTCTCGAGCTCGGCGGCGGCCGCCGGTACGTCCGCTCGGGCACCGGCTACGACCTCGCCTGGGGCAGGTGACCCATGGCCGACGGCACACCGCGCGACCTCACCCGGGTCGCGCCCCGCCGCGCCCCGCGCGCGTCGGCCGTGGACGGCAACGGCGTCGTCCCCGGCCGATACGTTCCCGCGCGCTCCCATCCGCCCCGCTCTGGCTCCTGTGCGGGCCGGGGCGGGGTGCCGCTCGGCCACCCACGGCCGCTCCCCACGGGGCACCGGCACCGGACCGCCGGGGATCGGGAGTGGAGGCGGACCTGCCGACGGCCCGCCGGCCCGGTGTCGGCCGGCGCGGGTTCAACACCCCTGCGAACGGAACGTAGGGTCGCCACGGCCACTGAAGCGGATCGCCCCCGGAGACGACGACTCAAGGAAATCTCCTCCCGAGGCTCCCCGTACGGACCCGGCGATCCCGTACGATCGCGTGCGGAACTCCCTGTAACGACGATGGGGAACCGACCCGTCGCAGCGCGTGCGCGGCGGCCCGGCTCACCTGGGGGGACCCCGGCTTAACGAGATTTACAATCGCGTTACCGGCTGTGACGGCAAGAGAGCATGGCGTTCTGAAATTCGCTATCGCGCATATGTTATTGCCCCGTGATCAGCCGCTTACCTGCGAAGCCATGTCCATCTTGCCACTTTGGTAGCCGTGCGCACCGAGAGGCGCATAAGCTCCGTCTGCTGGATCATCGTGTTCCCGAAAGGAAAGACGGTGTCGAGGCGTAAACCAGGTAGGGGCGGCGGCTCGTCTCTGCTCGCCAGGGTCAACCGCATCAGCAGGATCGCCCTGGTGACCAACATCGGGCTCGTCATAGTGCTGAGTGCGATCATCGAGCGCGTGGCGATCTCGGCTTTTGGCGTGCGCGGATCGATCACGGAGGTACCTGATCCGTCCAACGCGCAGCCTTCCGATGCCGTCCGCCCCTCGCAGGCGACTCAGACGGCGCGGCCGCCGATCAGGCTGGCCGCGCTCACCACCACGGTTCAACAGGCGGCGCTCGCGCAGCGGGGCGCCCTCGCGCGACGTACATACGGGACGAAGACGACCGGCCGGCCGATCGTCCAAGAGACTCGGTCCACGCGGACCTGGACCTTCGGCACGACGGCCCTGCCGCCGCCCAAGGGCAGCCAGGCGATGCCCGAGGTGTCGCTGTTCCTCGCCCGCGTCGTCGGGCGGCAATGGCGGGTCGCCTTCTCCGGCACCAAGACGTTCACCGCGTTCCTCGAGGCGGCCCCGGCCGGGCTCATGCCGAACTCCGAGCGCCAGCTGCTGGCCCGCTACGGCTCAGCCACTGCGGCGTCGAAGGCGGACACCAAAAACCTGATGCTCCCCTGGCTCCAGGGGCAGACCTGGTCCCTCGTGGCCGACCGGTACGGCGTGGGATTCACCGGCGGCGACGGCAAGGTCCTCGCCGCGGCCGATGGCCGGGTCTACCGCTTTTGCACCACCTCGTCGGGCGGCGGGCTGATCATGTTGATCCACTCGAACGGCCTGGCCACCGAGTACTACCAGCTGACCAACCAGCCCAAGCTCACGCCGGGCGACATCGTCAAGCGCGGCACGTACCTGGGCAAGGTCGGCACCGACCATCCGTGCGGCGGCGGCTCGGACGAGCCACAGGTACGGTTCGGGCTGCGCCACGCCGACCGCGTGGTGTCGATCGCCGGCCATACCGTCGGCGGCTGGACCTTCCACGAGGGCACCGACCTCGATCGGTACGTGGCCGTCCGCGACGATCGGCAGGTACTGCCCGGTGAGGACGTGGTCAACCTCGGCGTGCCCAAGGGGCCCGGACTGCCCGGATTGCCTGGTCTGACCGGCTCCCCGAACGAATCCGACACGCCGGGCAACCCGGCGGAGCCGTCCACCAGGCCGTCGCCGCTGCTGCCCACACCCAAGGAGCCACGCTCGGTGAAGAAGACTTGACGGGCCTATGACGGCTAAACGGGTGCTTGTCTGTCTTGCCGTGGTGCTGGCCTCGGTCGGGATGTATCCCGTGGTGGCCACCCAGCCCGGCGCTTACGCGGCCGCGGTGACGCAAGGGTTCCTCACGTACTACTCGGGCGTGTTCAGCCTCATCGCGTTCACCGGGGCGGTCGTCTGGGGCCTGCTGGCGGCCGACCGCCTCGTGCCGGTGCGTCATCGCGTCATCGCCCAGGGCATCCACCGGGGCTTCGGGCTGCTCGGCCTCGGTTTCCTCGCCACCCATATCGTCATGCAGATCTTGGCCGAGAACGTCCACCTGGTGGACGCGGTGGTGCCGTTCCTCGAGACCGACAGCCGGCTCATCGCGACCGGGCTCGGCACCATCGCGGCCGACCTCATGATCGTGGTGTACGTGGTCGGGAAGATGCGCGCCCGCTTCGTCAACGCATCCCGCCCGTGGGTGTGGCGGATCGTCCACGGCATCGCCTACCTCAGCTGGCCGATCACGATCGCGCACGGGCTGAGCGCGGGACGGCAGGTCAAGGGCACCTGGGTGACCGTGAGCTATGCGGTGTGCCTCTGTATGGTCGTGATCGCCCTCCTCTTCAGGCTGTTCGGCCCGTTCCCCGGGATGCGTAGGGCACGGCCGGAGTCCGCCGACCTCGCCGGCGAACAGCCGCGATCACCCGCTCGCGAGAACCGTGACCGGCGGCGGACCGGACCGGACCGTACGCGGCGTGGTGGCGGCACCCGGCCACCGGAGCGGGTACGGCCCTCGGGCGACGCCCGGCCGCGCGAAGCCGCCCCGCCGCCGAGGCCGTCCGTACCGCTGCGCGAGGCCGTGTCCCGGCGCGGACCGAGGCCGCCGTACGAGGGCCCCCAGGGCCCCGGCCGTACGACAGGGCCGATCGAGGAACGCACCACCGGGCCGCTCGAACGGACGACAGGGCCGCTTGAGCGCACGACGGGACCGCTTGAGCGCACGACGGGACCGCTCGAACGGACGACGGGACCGCTTGAGCGCAGCACCGGGCCGATCGAACGGACGACGGGCCCCCTTTGGACGACAGGCCCACTTTGGACGACGGGGCCGATGGAGCGCACGCCTCCGTACGAGCCCGGGCGCCCGCCCGATTACGTTCCGCCCCCGGTACCCGTCGGCACCGGCGCGGATCCGCGCTCGCGCGAGCCGCTGCGGCCGGCGGCGAGCGCCCAGCCCCGCGCGCCCGAGGCGCAGCGCGAGCGGTTGCTGATCCCCGACCGGCCGGGGGCGGGGCGGCCCGCCGCATCGCGGGGTCAGCGGCGTCAGCGGGATCAGGCGCGCCCGAACGAAGATCGCCAGCCACGGCACTGGCTCGACGCCGTCGAGCGCTTCCCGTTGTTCCCGTGGCGGTCGCGACGCGGGACCGCCGGCGCGGCCAGGCCCATCGTCACCCCTGACATCGATGAGGTCGAGTTCTGGGCCAACCTGCGCGCGGAGACCTCGGTCTGGATCCGGCGGGGGCGTCGATGACCACCATGGTGGACGTGCCGCATGGCACGGCGCTTGGGCCGTCGCGCCTCACCAAGGGGCTCGACCGGTTCGCCCGGCTCAACAGGGAAGGGCACCGCCGCATCCATGGCCGGTCGCCGTACCTGTCGTTCAGCCAGCTTGTCGCCATCGCCGAGGCGGTCGACCTGCGTGGCCGGGGCGGCGCGGCGTTCCCCTTCGCGAGAAAGCTACGCGCGGTCGCGCGATCGGCCGACAGCCGAAACGCCCGCACCATCATCCTCGTCAACGGCACCGAGGGCGAGCCGGCCAGCTTCAAGGACAAGATGCTGCTCACCAGGACACCGCACCTGGTGGTGGACGGCGCCATGATCGCCGCGACCGCGCTACGGGCCCAGGAGGTCATCTTCGGGGTGATCGAAGGCGGCCCCGCCGAACAGTCGCTCAAGGAGGCCATCGAGGAGCTCGACGTCCGCGGCACGATCCGGATCGTCCGGCTGCCCGAGGCGTTCGTCACCGGCGAGGGCGGCGCGCTGGTCCGCGGCGTCAACGGCGAGACCCCGATCCCGCCTGGCCGCAAGGTACGCGCCGCTGAAAGCGGCGTCGACGGGCTGCCCACGTTGCTCAGCAACGCCGAGACCTACGCGCAACTGGCGCTGCTGGCCAGGCTCGGCCCCGAGGGCTACCGGCAGCTCGGGACCGAGAAGGAGCCGGGCACCGTCCTGCTGACCATCTCAGGCTCGATGGTCGTCGAGGTGCCGACCGGTGTGCCGCTGGCCGAGGTGCTCAAGCGCTGCGGCGTCGGCATCGGCCAGGGAGTCCTGGTCGGCGGCTACCACGGCGCGTGGCTGTCCGCGGAGGCCGCCGCGGCGGCCCCGGTGTCCCGGGAGGGCATGAAGGCGTTCGGCGCCACGCTGGGCGCGGGAATCGTCGTCCCGTTGCCCACCAACACCTGTCCGCTCGGTGAGGTCAGCGCGGTCGCGACCTACCTGGGGGAGGAGTCGGCCGGCCAGTGCGGGCCGTGCTTCCTCGGCCTGCCCGCCATCGCCCGCTCGGTGGCCGAACTGCTAGAGGGCCGGACCGGCGAAGAGACGCTCATGGCCGTCCGGCGCGGCGGCCAGCGGGTGCGCGGGCGCGGTGCCTGTCATCACCCGGACGGGACGATGCGGTTCGTCCAGTCGTCGCTCGAGGTGTTCGCCGACGATATCGAGGCCCACCTCACCAACGGCACCTGCGGCCGCCAGGTCCAGGGCGTGCTGCCGCTGCCTGGCCGGCAGTCCCAGTTGCACCTTACGGTCGATTGGTCGCGCTGCGATGGACATGGCGTGTGCTCGCTCGTCGTCCCGGACTTGCTCAGGCTCGACGGCGACGGGTTCCCCGTCATCTCCGACACGCCGGTGCCCGAATGGCTCGAAGAGGACGCCCGCCATGCCGTCGCGATGTGCCCCGCGCTGGCCCTCCGCCTCGGCGTGAAGGCCTGACGGCCTGACGGCCGCGCCCAGGCTCGCCCTAAACTCCCCCAGGCTCGGCCCGAGACCGTTCGGGACGTTCGGACGGCCTGGGACGGCTCTTGCCCGGCTTGACGGCGCACGGCTTGACGGCGCACGGCGCGACACGCGACGGCTTCGCGCCGCGCCCGCTGGCCGTTCTGGCCCGGCGCGCGTAGGCGGCTCGGCGGAGGCGGCTCGCGGCGGCTCAGCTTCGCTGGATGTAGCCGACGAGGTGCGCCCGCTCGGTCTCCAACTCGTCGATCGCGCTTTTGACGACGTCGCCGATGCTCACGATGCCGGCGAGCCGGCCGTCCTGCAGCACCGGCAGGTGCCGGATGCGGTGCTGGGTCATGACGCCGCGCACGTCGTCGAGGGGATCGTCCAGGCCGCAGGTCCTGACGTTGGTTGTCATGATCTCTGAGACCGGCCGAGCCAGCAGTTCGCTGCCGCGGGTGTGCAGCTGCCGCACGACGTCGCGCTCGGAGGCGATCCCCGCGATGGTCGCTTCGTCCGCTGAGACGACGACCGCCCCAATGTTGTGCTCGGCCAGCGTGGCGAGCAGTTCTCGGACCGTGGCGTCCGGGTGGACGGTCGCCACCGCGTCTCCCTTGCTACGCACTATGTCGCGTATCCGCATGACACTCCCGACATGTGAAGGCTGCCCCTTAACGGTCGCACGCTTGTGCCTTCGTGAAAAGGCAGCGAGAGGGGGCAATGGAGAAGCTTGCCAATCTCCGCACGAACATTCCTACCGACATCCGTGGTTCTTCCCTGTCCCGAGCGGGCCGCCGCTAAGGTGACGTCTCATGACGGGATCTCCGCTGACCGACGTCATGGAAGAGGGCTGGGCGAAGGCGTTGGCGCCGGTCGCGGAGCGGATCGCCGCGATGGGCGAGTTCCTGCGCGCCGAGGTCGCCGCCGGCCGCCGCTATCTCCCCGCCGGCGACTTCATCTTGCGCGCGTTCACCCAGCCCTTCGACGACGTACGTGTGCTCATCGTCGGGCAGGACCCCTATCCCACGCCGGGCCACCCGGTGGGCCTGAGCTTTTCCGTCGCACCCGACGTACGGCCATTGCCCGGCAGCCTGATCAACATCTTCCGTGAGTACCGCGCCGACCTCGGGCACCCCGAGCCGAGCACCGGCGACCTCACGCCCTGGTCCGAGCAGGGCGTGTTGCTGCTCAACCGGGCGCTGACGGTGGCGCCACGGCGCCCGGCGTCGCATCGCGGCAAGGGCTGGGAGGAGATCACCGAGCAGGCCATCCGCGCGCTCGCCGCCCGCGAACGGCCACTGGTGGCGATCTTGTGGGGCCGCGACGCGCGCAATCTCAGACCACTGCTGGGTACGACTCGGTGCATCGAGTCGGCCCACCCGAGCCCGATGTCGGCCGATCGCGGGTTCTTCGGCTCCCGCCCCTTCAGCACCGCCAACCGCCTGCTCGAACAACAGGGCGCCCCGCCGCTCGACTGGAAGCTTCCCTAAGCTTCCCTAAGCTTCCCCACAGCTCCCCAAGGCTGCGTGAGGCAGGTGACGGCCGCAGAAGGCCGCCAGTAGGCCGCCTGAACCCAGGCTGAGCCGACCCGAGACCGCCGCCGCTAGGACCAGGTGATCGCTCCGAGGTCGTAGTGTTCGTTGAAGTTCGGTGACGGGTCTTGTTCGAACTGAATCTCCTTGCCGTACGGCGGGTCGTCGTACCGCACCTCCGTCATGGGGCGGGAACGTGATGACACGGCGAGCAAGCAGGTTTTCCATTCGGCGCCCTTGCGATCGAACTCATCGGAATCGGGCGGGTGCCCTTCTCGGCAGCCCGGCAGCCGCATCTCGCCGGACACGGTGACGGCGGGACCGAAGTCGCCGAACTCGCCGGTAAAGCGCGGCGTGCCCGGCGAGAAGGCGTCGCCACTCTCGTTGGTGATGATGATCTTGGCGTAGTACGCGATGTGGCGCTTCAGTACCGCCCTGCTGTCTTCGCCGAAGTTGCCCTGGACCTCCGAACCCGGGGTCGTCCGGATGCGCTGCACCACGATGCCGAGTACACCCTCGGCGTAGATCTTCAAGAGGGGGAAATAGTGGCGGACGGGTACGATCGCCTTCTCGCCGAACCGCAGTTGCGCCCCGGGCCGGGTCATTTCATCGGTCAGCCGCAGCGGTTCGGTCGGAATCGAGGTCGTCCCCGGTATCGGCGCCGACGTGGCAGGCGATGGGGCCGGTGACGCGGTCGTGGCGGGAGCCGCCGACGGTGCGGCGGCCTCGCCCGCGGAACAGCCCGCCAGCAGCAGACAGGGGATCAAGGCGAAGGCATGGCTGCGCATACGCGAAGTATCCCTGAATCCCACCGGGACCAGTTCTGAAGGAGATGCCGCTCAGCTCTAGGCCTTGGCGGACACGGCCTAGGGCCGGCCGACCCGCCGGTCGGTGAGATCGCGCAAGCGGGACTCGACCTCGGCGATGACCTGGTCGCGGTACGGCACCAGATAAAAGTGATCACCCGGCAGCACCCGCTGGGCGAAGGCACCGCTGGTCAGGTCGGCCCAGCCGGCCGCGAGGTCGGCCGATTCCACCTCGTCGTCGGCCCCGATGATCGAGGTGATCGGCACGGAAAGCAGCGGCTCGGGCCGGTGCGCATAGCGGTCGAGGAGCCGAAGATCGCCACGTACATACGGCAACACCATCTCGCGAAGCTCGGGATCGGCGAGCACCTCGGCGTCGGTGCCGCCCATCCACGTCAGCGTCCCGACCAGTGCGTCGTCGTCCTGCTCTGAGTACCGCCGCCCCGGCAGGCCGGCGGCCCGGTGGCCCGAGACGAACAGATGGGCGGGCGCCGCCCCCAGCGTCTGAAGGCTCCGGGCGACCTCGTAGGCGACGATGGCGCCCATGCTGTGCCCGAACAGCGCGACCGGCCGGTCGCTCAGCGGCAATATCGCGCTCGTCACCAGCCGGACCAGCGTCGGGGCGTCGTCGATGATGGGCTCGGCCATCCGCTCGGCCCGGCCCGGATACTGCACGGCGATCAGTTCGACGTCTCGTGAGATCTGCTTGGCCCACGTCTGGAAGAACACCGCGGAACCACCCGCGTGCGGAAAGCAGAACAGCCGTACGCCGGCGTCCGGGCGCGGCTCGACACGGCGAAACCAGTGGCTCATGGGCAGGCCCTAGGGTAGACGCATGCGGATCGGTGTCATCGGCGCGGGCATCATCGGCCTCGCCGTGGCGCGCCGGCTCAGCCAACTTCGCCCCGATGCCGTGGTGACCGTCCTCGACAAAGAGGACCGTATCGCTTCCCACCAGACCGGGCACAACAGCGGGGTCGCGCACGCCGGTCTCTACTACGCTCCCGGCTCGCTCAAGGCCACGCTGTGCCGGCGCGGCATCGGCCTGCTCAAGGCCTACTGCGCCGAACGCGGGCTTCCGTACGACGAGTGCGGCAAGGTCGTCGTCGCCCGTACCGACGCCGAGATCGGCCGGCTGCGCGAGATCGAGCGCCGCGCCACGGCCAACGGCGTGCCGGGGCTGCGGTGGCTGTCGGCCGCCGCGCTGCGCGAGATCGAGCCGCACGTGGCCGGGGTGGCCGGGCTGCACTCGCCGCACACCGCGATCGTCGACTTCCCCGCCGTCGCCCGCGCGTTCGCCGACGACGTGACCGCGGCGGGCGGCACCGTACGGCTGGGATACACGGTCACCAAGATCAGCGCCCGTGGAGCGAGCGACACCGTCACGGTCGGGGCCGCGCAGACCGGCGTCGGCGGCGACGGCGACGTCACTGACGGCGACGACCGCATAGGGGTCGCCGGCGACCGTGAAGAGTTGACGTTCGACCGGCTCGTCGTTTGCGCGGGGCTGCAGTCCGACCGCATGGCCAGGCTCGCCGGAGACATCGACGGGCCGGCGATCGTGCCGTTCCGCGGCGAGTACTACCGGCTGATCCCGGAACGCGGCCACCTGGTGCGCGGCCTGATCTATCCGGTGCCCGACCCGCGCTATCCGTTCCTCGGCGTCCACTTCACCCGCCGGGTGGACGGCTCGGTCGACGTCGGGCCGAACGCCGTGCTTGCGCTCGCCAGAGAGGGCTACCGGCCGCGCGACATCGCACTCGGCGATCTGCTGGAGACGCTTCGGTGGCCGGGGTTCCGGCGGCTGGCCGTCAGACATTGGCGCACCGGCCTGCGCGAGGTCTATGGGGCGATGTCCAAGCGCGCCTTCGTCCAGGCGGCGCGCGGCTTCGTCCCCGAGCTGTCGGTGCGGGACGTGACCCCGGCACCGGCCGGGGTCAGGGCGCAGGCGGTCGACGCCGACGGCTCGCTCGTCGACGACTTCAGGATCGGCCGCCGCGGTCCGATCGTGACCGTACGCAACGCGCCGTCTCCCGCCGCCACGTCCTCGCTCGCCATCGCAGAGCACATCGCCGCCCATGTTCTGGTCACCGGCTGACGCCTGCGGTGCGGGCCCCAGTACGGGGGCGGCAAGGGCCGGACGCCGGACGCGGCGGACGCCGGACAAAATGGCCAACCTGGTGGCGGTGCCGACCGTCATATGGTGCGTTGGATAACCGATATCGGTCGTCCCTTTGGATGCGAGCCCGCCACGCGAGATACCGTCACGGTGTCGGCGGGGGGCTGGAAGGTGGTCGCCCAGTGGAATCTCGAGGACGCGTCGCGGCAGCGCCGCTGCGCTTCGGGGACCCGAAGACGGTCGGTTCGTACGAGATCGCGGGGCGTATCGGCGAAGGCGGAATGGGCACGGTCTACCTCGGGCATGCCCCGGACGGCCGCCCCGTCGCCGTAAAGGTGGTGCGCACCGAACTGGCCGGCGACAAGGTGTTCCTCGCCCGCTTCCGCGACGAGGTCATCAACGCCGAACGGGTCGCCTCGTTCTGCACCGCCCAGGTGCTCGACCATGGCGAGATCGACGGCCGCGTCTACATGGTGACCGAGTTCATCGAGGGGCCGTCGCTCGCCGAGTACGTGCGCGCCGATGGTGCGCTCGCCCCCGGCATGCTGCACGGGTTCGCGGTGGGAGTGGCCGCGGCGCTGGTCGCCATCCACTCCGTCGGGCTCGTGCACCGCGACCTCAAACCGCGCAACGTGCTGCTGTCCATGTCCGGGCCGCGTGTGATCGACTTCGGCATCGCCCGGGCGCTCGACGTCACCTCAGAGCACACCAAGACCGGTCAGCTGATCGGCAGCCCGGGGTGGATCGCCCCCGAGCAGATCCAAAACTTCGGCGTGACCACCGCGGTCGACATCTTCGCCTGGGGTTGCCTGATCGTCTACGCCGGGACCGGACGCCATCCGTTCGGCGAGGGCGGCTTCCCGGTCATGGCGGCGCGCGTGTTGCACGCGGAGCCGGAGATAGGCCCGCTGCCCGCGCCGCTGGACCGGCTGGTGCGGGCCGCGCTCGACAAAAAGCCGCAGGGCCGCCCGTCGGCGCAGAACCTGCTGCTCTCCCTCATCGGTGGCCAGGGCGGCGACGCGGCGGTACAGACCAGCCTCAACCAGACATGGTCGCCGCCGGCCGCTCCACCGGCGCACGCCTCGCCGTTCCCGGCACCGCCGCCGGCCTCGGCGCTGGCGGGCCCGGCGATCCTTGATCCCGCACAGGATCCGGCGCCGCCACAAGATCCAGTTCGTGAACCGGCTCCGGCGCAGCATCCGGCCGCGATGCGAAGTCCGGCTCCGGAACAGGTGCAGCGTACGGCTCGGGACCCGGTGCCGGGCCTGGGTCGGGCGCCGGCGCCTGCTCCGGTCATCCCGGCGCAGACCCGCACTGAGCCGACCGCGCCAACCGTGCCGGCGGCGTCCGGCGCACCCACGCCACCAGGGGCGTACGGCTCGTCCTCCTTGCCCGGCGGGGCCGAGACCCGTGCCGAGCCCGGCTACGTACCGCCTCCGCCGCCGGCCACGCCGCGCCCGGCGGGACGGCGCCCCGCCGGACGGTCGTCCGGGCGGCCGAGAGCGCTGCTGGCCGCCGGGGCCGCCATCGCCGTCGCGGCGGTGGTGGGCGGCGGGTTCGCGCTCAAGACGGCGCTCGGCGGCGCTCCGGACGATTCCCGCGAGTCCGGCGGTTCGGGCGGCACGCCCGCGGCGCTGACGCTGCCCGCCGATCCCCTGTTGGTACGGCTGGACCGTGCCTCGGGCTGGCCGGACAAGTGCTACGGGTCGATCGGCGTGTTGACTCCCGGCACCGCCGCCCAGCCGCGGCGGTTGCTGCCTGGCGATCAGTGCGACATCTTGCCGCGCTGGTCGCCGGATCGCCAGCGCATCGCCTTCACTCGCGGGGTGGGGTCCGACTCCGAGCTGTGGGTGATGAACAAGGACGGGTCCAACGCGCCGCGTGGCGTGGTCTCCCGACGGGAAACGGCTCGCCTACGTGGACGGCGTGGGCAAAGATCGTGAGTTGTACGTCACCGCCATCGATTCCCCCTCGCCGCGCCGGGTCACCAACTCAGCGTCCGTGGTGGACGATCCTTCCTGGTCACACGATGGCACCCGCCTCGCGTTCTGGAGCGACGAAAGCGGTGAGCGGCAGATCTACACGCTGGAGCTCGACAACCCGAGGACGTGGAGCAAGGTGACGTCGGCGCCCTACGGGGCGGTCGACCCCGAATGGTCTCCGGACGACAACCGCATCACCTACACCCGCAGCGGTGACGGCGACAACAGCGATATCTGGATCATCGATGCCGCCGGCGGCAACGATCGGCAACTCACCCGCGACCCGGTGCGCGAGATGGATCCCGGCTGGTCGCGCGACGGCAAATGGGTCGTCTTCGTCCGCGGGCCGGTCTCGACCCCACGCGTCTACGCCATCCCGGCCGACAGCGGAGGAGACGCCCGCGCGCTCACCCCCGAATCCCCCGCCATCGGCCACCCCAACTGGTCGGCCTAGCACCTCTAGATCTCGATGCGAGCGTTTGATCAGCTCCGGCCGGCGGATCGGCTCTCGAGCTCGTCGAGAAACCGGTCGACGGTCCCCCGTCGCCGGGCCTCATCGGCCAGCGACTCGCCGAGGATCCGGCTCGCGAGATCCACGGCGAGCGTTCCCAACTCGGCGCGCAGCGCGGTGTGCGTCCGATCGGTTTCGGCGGTTATCTGCGCCTGCGCGATTTCAACCAACCGG
>CALAED010000592.1 GCA_937891035.1 uncultured Thermomonosporaceae bacterium
GGGAGAGCCGCTGCTGCTGCCCGCCGGACAGCTTGGTCGCCGGGCGGCCCGCGTAGTCGGCCAGCTCGACCCGCTCCAGCACCGTGCGGACCCGTTCCTCCAGCGCGGCCCGGCCGGGCCGGCGCCGGCGCGGGAGCACCTCGAGCGGAAACGCCGCGTTGTCGAAGACCGTCATGTGCGGCCAGATCGCGTACGACTGGAACACCATGCCGAGCCGGCGGGCGTTCGACGGCACGCTGACGCCGCGGGCCCGGTCGAACAGCACCCGGTCGCCGACGGTGATCGTGCCGTCGTCGGGACGCTCCAGACCGGCGACCGACCGAAGCGTCGTCGTCTTCCCGCAGCCGGACGGGCCGAGCAGGGTGAACAGCTCGCCGGGCCGTACCTCGAAACTCACGCCGTCCAACGCGTGCACCCGAGGGGCCTCGCCCGCGCGCCGCCGGCGGCGCTGCTTTTCGCCGCTGAACGTCTTGACCAGGCCTTCGACGGTGAGCAGCGCGCTCCCGGCGGCCGCATCTGGCGCGTTGTGGACTTCCGCGGTCTCAGTCATCCGTTTTCAATCCCACCCCGGCGCCGATCCGATAGGCGACGAGCACGAGTCCCACGAGGATCGTGACCATCAACACGCCAATTGCCGCGAGCAACGTGAACCTGCCGTTTTCGAACTGCTCCCAGATGAGCACCGACAGCACTTCCTTGCCGGGACTGTAAAGCAGAATCGAGCTCGACAGCTCCCGGAACGACACGACGAGGATGTAGATCCAGCCCGCGACGATGCCGCCGCTGGTGAGCGGCAGCAGCACGCGGCGGAACGTCTGCCACCAGGACGCGCCGCACACGTGCGCCGACTCCTCGAGCTCCGCCGACAGCTGGGTCATCGCCGCGCTCGCGTACCGCATGCCGTACGGCAGATAGCGCGTGCTGTAGGAGATCAGCAGGATCCACAGCGTGCCGTAGATCGGCAGTGGCGACCGCAGGTAGACGAAGGCGAGCGCGAGGCCGAGCACGAGCCCGGGGATCACGATCGGCGAGAACGCGAGGATGTCGAGGAGGCGGCGCCCGGGCGCGCGGGTCCTTACGATCACCCACGAGACCACCGCGGCGAGGAACATCACCGCGGTCGCGGAACCCACGCCGAGCAGCACCGAGTTCTTCAGCGCCGTCACCGCGATCGGCAGGTTCAGCGCCTCGCGGTAGTTGTCCAGCGACATCGAGCGCAGCGCCGCCATCGACGGTGCGGTATAGAAGCCGAGCAGCGAGGTGTAGACGAGCACGCCGATCGGCAGCACCACCGTGATCGCGAAGTAGGCCAGCACGGCCGCGCCCACGAACGGCCGGGCCCGGCCAAGCTCGATCGGCCGCGGCCGGAACGCCTTGCCGCTGATCGTCTGGAACCCGCGGGCATCCCCTGACAGCCGGCCGGACAGCAGGACTCCGGCGGCGGCGATCGCCAGCAGCCCAAGGGCGTACGCCCCGGCCATCCCGTAGTCGATCGGGAAGCTGCGCAGCACGAAGTAGATCCTGCTGGTGAACACGTAGATCCCGTTCTGCAGGCCAAGCAGCCCCGGCACCTCGAAGCTCTCCAGCGACTGGACGAACATGAGCAGCACCGCCGACACCAGCGCCGGGCGCAGCAGCGGGACGGTGATCCGGCGCAGCGTCCTCGCCCACGACGCCCCGCTCATCAGCGCCGACTCCTCCAGCGACGGGTCCATCGCGCGGAACGCCGCCACCATCAGCAAGAACGCGATGGGCGCGAGGTGCAACCCCTGCACCCAGATCATTCCCCACACGCTGAACACGTTGAGCGGCCGGACGCCGATGATCGATTCGAGCGCGCTGTTGACGAGTCCGATCTCCGGGTCGGCCAGGAAGATCCACGCCGCGGCGTACAAGATCGCCGGGATGATCAGCGGCACCAGGGAGGCGGCGAAGAACAACCCCTTGAACGGGGTGTCGGTGCGCACCTGGATGTAGGCAAGCGCGGTGCCGAGCACCAGTGCCAGCAACCCGGCGCCGACCGCGAACACCAGGGAGTTGCGCAGCATCGCGGCCGACTGCGAGTCGCCGCCGTACGCGCGGGCGAACGCGCCGAGCGTGAAGCCCTGCTCTCCGGTGAAGGTGTCGCGGACGAGGTGATACAGCGGTACGACCGCCAGGAACCCCACCACGAGCACGCATCCGGCCACGATGACGGTGCGCCACGACAGCAGGTGCCGCAGCGCCTGGCCGAGCCGGGCGGTCGGCAGCCGGGCGATGCGGACATCGAGCATGGGGCCTACCTCAGCCTTTCCGAGCCCTTCTCAGCCACCGCCGGCTCAACCACGGCCGGCTCCACGGCCGGTTCAACCACGGCCGCCTCCACCGCCGGCTCAGCCACCGCCGCCGGCCCGCTGGACGCCGCGCAGCAACGCGTCGTAGCGCTGCGCCCAGGACTTCTCGTTTGCCACCAGGCCCCGCACGTCGTACGGCACGAGGGTGATCCCGTTCAGGGACTTGTCGCCCGGCACCTTGGTCGACGGGGTCAGGCCCTCGTCGACGAGCGCCCGCTGCCCGTCGGTGAGCATCCAGTCGTAGAAGAGGATGGCGGCCGCCGGATGCGGGGCGTCCTTCATCATGCCGACCCCGTTGGGGCGCGGAAACGCGGGCGTGTGGGCGATGCCGTCGTCGCTGCGGAAGGCGACCGGGGCGCCGGAGTCGATGTCCTTTTGCACCAGGTAGGTGTAGTTCATGGCGTCGACACCCGTCTGCCCGGCCGCCAGCAACTGGCCCATCACCGTGTGCCCCTTGACGACCTTGGCGTTGCCCACGATCTGCTTCCAAAGCTGGTCGACCTGCGCCTGGG
This sequence comes from uncultured Thermomonosporaceae bacterium, assembly GCA_937891035.1. Taxonomy (GTDB): domain Bacteria; phylum Actinomycetota; class Actinomycetes; order Streptosporangiales; family Streptosporangiaceae; genus CALAED01. The sequence goes on from CALAED010000592.1 coordinate 2,846, forward strand.
TCTTGCCGTGCGCCAGCCAGTACTTGGTGACGTTCGCATACCAGTCGTTGTCGCTGAGTTCCATGGTGAGCTTGCCCTTGAACCGCGGGCCGGCGAGGTCCTCCCAGCTGCGCGGCTCGTCGCCAGGCCTGATCAGGTTGGTGTTCCAGGCCGGCAGCATGATGTTGAACCGGGTGGCGGTCCAGGCGTCGAACCGGCCGGTCTTTTCGACGTTGCCAAGAGCCGGGCCCTGGAACTTGGCCAGGACCCCCCGCTGGGCCAGCGTGGCCATCTCCAGGAAGTTGGTCTCGACCACGTCATTGCGGATCCTTCTCGCGTCGCTTTCCTGGAGGACCCGCTGCAGCACGGTTTCCGAGCCGCCGCGGAACAGGTTGACCTTCACCCCGGTCTGCCTGGTGAACTCCTTGACGACGGCACCCGCGACGTCGTCGGTGAGCGAGGTGTAGAGGGTGAGCTGTCCATCCTTCTTCGCCTCCGCGATCATCTGCGCGCGCCGCTGTGGGCCGGTGAGCGCGCCGAGTCGTTCGTACACCTTCGCGTTGGCGTCGGCGCGCTGCCCGCCGCCACCGCCACCGCCGCTTTCGCCGGAGGTGACCGAGCCGCCGCAGCCGGCGAGCGCGGTCAACAGCGCGACGGCCGGGATGATCATCCGTCGTGTCGTGAGGGTAAGCACGTCAGCCACCCGTACCTTTCGCCGCCACGGACCGGTTCGTCGGAGGCCTTCTCCCACTTCTGGCGCTCGGCTCGCGGCTTGTCAATGGGTGAAGTTAAAGGTCTGCGCGCCGGTCGGGATCTGGCTGGCGCAGCTCCGCGAGCAACCTCGCCCCCTCCTCGGGGGACAGCTGTACGGGGTGGCGTTCGATCTGGTGCAGCTTCATGGTCCGGAGCAGGCCGGTGTCCTGGATGGCGAGATAGCGCGAGGTGTCTGACTCGTCCAGGTTGAAGTGCTGGTGCCAGGCCCATCGGGGCGGCGCGAACAGCGTGCCCTCGGACCACTCGACGACCTGCTCGGGCTCGCCCTCGTAATTGATGACCGAGTAGCCGTAGCCCTTGACGACGTAGAGGTACGCCTCCGTGGTGTGGCGGTGCCGGACCGAACAGCTTCCCGGCTTGAGCTCGGCGACGTGCGCGGACAGTACCTCGTACCCGGCGAGATCGAACCATTGACCGCGGTTGTTGCGCCATGGCCGCTCGGGCAGCTCCATCTTGCGCAGGTCATGCGGGACGACGAGGCCTTCGATCGGAGGGTGCTTCCGGTTGAACTCGTCGCGTGCCGCGATCTCGGACGCGCTTCGCTGAGTCGGCTGGAGAACACCTGGCTGGTAGTCCTTTCGCACGGTTGCTCCTTTCCGCCGCTCACTTTGGCTCAGTATGGTTTGAAGGTCATACCATTAGCAATACGTCATATCAAAAACATCGGGCGAAATCGGTCGGCGCCCCGGTCCTCGGGTGCCGCGGGTGTGAGGGCTCAGGGAGCCACGGCTGAAAATTGTCGGTGCTCGGTGCGATCATCGGCGGCATGACGGCATGGCAGGACGTCGAACAGGTGGTGCCGGAGTTCGCGCAGCGGGTGCGGGCGCTGTTCGACGCGCACAAGCACAAGACGATCGCCACCCTGCGCGCCGACGGGTCGCCGCGGATCTCCGGGATCGAGGCGGACTTCGCCGATGGCGAGCTGGTTTTCGGCTCGATGCCCCGCGCGCGCAAGGGCGCGGATCTCCATCGGGATTCGCGGTTCGCCCTGCACAGCGCCACGGTCGACCCGGTCGAGGGCGCCGAGGCGCAGTGGCCGGGTGAGGCGAAGATCAGCGGTCGGGCGATCGCCGCCGGGCCGATCGACGATGGAGGGGGTGGCGAGCGCTTCCGCGCCGACATCGCCGAGGTCGTGCACACCCACCTCAACGACGACGCCACGAGGCTCGTCGTCGAGTGGTGGACGCCCGAGCACGGGCTGCGCAGGATCGAGCGCGAGTGAGATCACCCGAGCAGGCCTGGAGGCTTGCCACGCCGCTGGATCTTCACCAAGCGCCGGGCCCGCTCGACCGTCTCCTGGCTTTCGTCTAGAACGTCCGCATGCGGGAGGAGACCCGCCAAGCCCCTGGGCGCGGACCATGCGGGCCGGCGACAAAGTCGAATAAATGTCCGCACTGACATCAACGCCGATTCATTTTTTCGTCGCTTGACGTAGGCCGGCGGTCGGTATAAGCGCGGGCCCGGTGTGTGCGTCGCCCACCGTGACAGGCAATGGACCTTTGCTTTTGCAGGCCCGTAGACCCGTCGCGAAGGAAACAATTTTCGAAGATCGTTCCTGCGGAGATTTAAAGTCACAGAAGGGCCGCATCGGGAACGAGACCTGGCGGTAGCACAATCCGAAGATCCGTCCGGTGCGGGCGGCTCGAACGGTCCGACAACGGCGCAATGACCTGCGTAAATCAGTCACCTGGACTAAGAGGATGCGCAGTCGGCCACCGCCTGAATACCAAGCCAAAGACCCGGAGAGCGGCGGCGTCCCGGGTACAGTTGCCATAGAACTGACTACTGTCTGCTGCCTTGACAACCAGACAGGCATTGCGGCAATATGTCCACCGACAACGCGCTCAATGGCGCCGATTCAGCGGGCCCCAAAGAGATTCGCCTATTAACGGACACCTCGAAAGTGGCTAGGGCATGGAGATATTCCAGATCCCCGACGTCGAAAGACGAGCGTTAATCGCACTCCTCCGCGCCGATTCCACCCGCTCCATAAACCTTGGAACACTAGGGCCGGAAGGGACCAGCAGCGAGTACGTCGCCCAGTTGATGTCGCAATGTGTTGGCGACCGTGGGTGCTTTCGGATCGTCTTGGCGGATACGTACGAACTGTGTATAGACGCCCTCACCCAGGGGCACCTCGATCTCGTGCTCGTGGCACATGCCTATCCGAACATCAACGCCTTCTATATGAACCCCGGGCTGGAGCCCGCCATCCTGTTTCGCGGAAGCACACCGGAATACGGCATCGCGACGCGGTCCGACTTCGCCTTTCACGAAGAGCTGCTTTACACCGACACTGTCGTGTCTCATCCGGCGACCACTCCGCTGCCGAGGTACTACTTTGACCGGCCGGTGAAACTGGTCACCGCGACCTCCACCAGCCAGGCCGCCGGCTACGTCGCCGACGGGCGATACAACATCGCCATCACCAACGAGCAAGCGGCCAAGCAGCACAACCTGAAGTTCGTCTACCGATTTTCGCGGATCCCCATGACGTGGACTGTCTTCGCCAGAAGGAAGGACCGCAATGACCACGCACGTACAAGAACGTCTCTACTTTCCGGCTCCTGATGTGGTGCTTCATGACAACGGGATCCGGACGGAGTCTTTTCGTCGCGGCGACACGGAAGTAAGGCTCTCACATATCCCGCCGGGCGCCATCGTGGCGAGCCACTCCCGGGGGGGAGCGCAGGTGTGGATGGTCGTTCGCGGCGAACTGTCCATGACGGTCGGGGAGGTGACGAAGCTGATGCGGCCCGAGCACGACGTCTGCGTCGTTCCTCCGGACGTGGAGTGCTCGGGCGTGAACCCGTCCGCGGCCGAGACAGTCGCACTTGAGCTCAAGCGCGCCAAGCCGGGAGAGAGCTACACCGCGCCGAGCGGCTACTTCCTCGAACCGCTCGAGACGCGCAAGTTCGTCGAGATGGACGTCACGTTCTTTCTAGCCGACTGGGTGGAGCTCATGCTCGCCCATATCCCGGGTGGCGGCGAGATGCCCTACCACAAGCACCGGCATGAACAGATCGGCGTCTGCCTCGACGGACGATACGAGATGACGGTCGAAGGAACGAGCAGTGAGCTGGCGTTCAGCGGCACGTACTTTTGCGAGAGCTTCGAGGGACATGGTGCCGTCAACCCCAACGCCGGCGCGGCACGTTCGCTCAACATCTTCATTCCGCCCCGATATCATCGGGTCCCCAAGCAGGAAGCGCGGTGACACGCGTAGCGATAGTCGTGGGAGCCGGCCAGGGTATTGGACGCGCGACCGCTTTGCGGCTGCGCACAACAGGGTATGTGACGGTCTTGTGCGCACGCGACCGGCGTACCTTGGAGACGGTCGCCCGCGAAGCCGGCGGCGGACCTTCCACCTACGTTGTCGCCGGCGACATCACGTCGCCCTCATTTCGCGACGAGCTTGTCAGTAACGTGGAACGGCGATTCGGCCGGATCGATGTATTGGTCAACAACGCACCGGGTCCGCCACCGGCTCCGTTTGAGAACGTACGAGTCGACGACGTCTGCGCCGCGATGAACCAAAAGCTGGTGCCGTACTTGGATCTGATCAAATCCGTTGTGCCGATGATGGTTGGGCAGCGATTTGGGCGGATCATCAATGTTGTCGGCAACATCGGCCGGGAACCCGCGGCCGGCATGTTTCTGTCCGGTCTGGTCAACGCGGCGATCGCAAACGCCAGCAAGTATCTTGCCAATCAGTACGCCCAGCACAATGTCACTGTCAACTGTGTGCACCCTGGAGTGATCCAGACCCAGCGTTATCATCAGGCGGTCGCCCACATGAGCCGCGCGAACGGAATATCGCAGCAAGATGCGGCCGATCGCTTGCGGCGGACCATACCCATGGACCGTCCAGGGCAGGCCGGCGAGATCGCCGCGCTCATCGGATTCCTGGCGTCTGACGAGTCGTCCTACCTCACCGGGCAGCAAATCTCGGTCGACGGCGGACAATTGAAAAGCGTGTAAGAGGAGACCGGCTCGTGTTCGAAAATAGAGCCATCGTAGTCACCGGCGCCGCGTCCGGGATTGGGAAACAGACTGCGATCGACTTTGCCCGGCAGGGCGGCATGGTCGCCGTCGCGGACATCGACGAGAAAAACGGCACCGACGTCGTCGCCAAGCTAAAAAGCGACGGGCGCGACGCGATCTTCGTCAAGACCGACCTCACGGTTGAGGCGGACTGCGAAAATCTCCTAGCCATCACCACCACGACGTTCGGTCGGATCGACGTGTTGGTCAACAACGCCGGTATCGAGATCTCGACGCCCATTCACGAGATGTCGGTGGATGAGTGGGACAGGTTGGTCGACACCAATCTGAAGAGTATGTTCCTGTGCTCGAAGTACGCGTTGCGCGAGATGATGAAGGCGACGAGCGGAGTGATCATAAACCTCTGTTCGGTAGGCGGGCTGGTGGCATGGCCTGGCATCGCCGCCTACAACGCCACGAAGGGCGGGGTCATGATGTTGACCAAGTCGCTGGCCGTGGACTATGCGAAGTACAACATCAGGGCGAACTGCGTGTGTCCCAGCATCATCGACACTCCGATGACGGACGCGTCGATCGGCCATGACGCGGCCGTCAAGGAACAGAAGGCAAAGCTGAATCCCGTGGGTCGCCTCGGCACACCCGAAGACGTCGCGAACGCGATCTTGTTCCTCGCGTCGGACGCGTCGTCGTTCATCACCGGTGCCGCGCTCACCGTCGACGGCGGATACACGGCTCTTTAGCCGTGTCTGTGCGGTGAGAGGACAGGTTGGCTGGAGTGTCGAACCGGCGGGGCGGCGAGCAGCGCACGGCCGGATTCCCCGTGCTGACGGTCATCGCGCTGATGGCGGGAATCTTCGCGGTCGGATCAGAGGAACTGGTCGTCTCGCCGCTGCTCGTGGACGTGGCCGACTCGTTCCACACCTCAGTGGCCGTGATAGGGCTGTCGGTGAGCACCTATGGCATCGCTACGGCGATCGGCGCCTTGCTATTCGCGCCACTTGGCGACAGGGTGTCGCGACGTCTCAGTTTGGCGATCGGCATGGCGGTGTTCATCCTGGGGACTCTGCTTTGTGCGTTCGCCGCCACGCTGGGGGTGTTCTTCGCGGGAAGGGTGCTCGCCGGCCTGGCGACGGGTGCTTTCGTGCCGACGGCGTATGCGTTTGTCGGGGATCAGATTCCGTATCGGCATCGGGCCAAGGCGATGGGCGTCGTCGTGTCAAGCTGGTCGTTGTCCCTCGTGCTTGGCGTGCCGATGGGGTCCTTCGTCGGGCAATGGGCGAGTTGGCGATCGACTTTCGGGATGCTCGCGATACTGGGTGTGCTCGTGGTGTGTTTGCTGCTTCGGGTCGATAGCGAAAGCCGTCCCGACCCCGACGGCTCGCCACGCCTGCAAGACGCCGCCGCGATATCGGCACGGCCAGGATGGACCCGATCGGTCGCCCGGGCGTTTCTTGTACCGAAAGTGCCCGGGTACGTCCTGGCCACCTTCTTGAACATGCTGGGCTTCTATGGGATGTACACCTACCTTGGCAGTGCCTTGAAGTACCAGTTCGGCACCGAAAGCGCCTTGACGGGTATCATGATTCTGCTGTACGGGCTCGGGTTTTCGACGAGCTTTATCACCGGCAGGTGGGCCGACGAGTGGGGCAAGGAGAAAATGCTTGTCGCGTTGCTGGCAGGGTTGGCCCCGGTATTGGTGATACTTTCGCTGGGCGCTCGGCTTACGGCGTTGCTGGTGTGCTGCCTCTTTCTGTGGGGGGCGATGCAAAGCCTGGTCGTCACCTTGCTCAGCACGCTGCTGAGCGAATGTTCGCAACGCTATCGTGGGACCATTCTAGCTTTTTATAGCTTAGCCACCAATCTTGCCGTGGCTTTCGGGGCGGCCTTGCTCGGCCCATTGTTCACCGCGCACGGATTTTCCGCCGTTGGCTTGGTCTGCGCCGGGGTCACATTCGTGGCATTCGGCCTGAGTGAATGGGTGTACGGGCGTAACAGGGAGCGAGACCGGCCCACCGCGGCGGGCTAGGCGAGGATCGCCGAGTGGAGGTTGTTAAACGTGCAGATGGAGATCGCGCACCGGCTGCGCGACCTGCCGAGGAGCTCGTTCGCGACGACCTTGGCCAAGATAGATCGGCTCGTGCGGGCCGGTGAGGACGTCGTCAACCTATGCCAGGGCAATCCTGATCTGCCTACGCCGCCGCACATCGTCGAGTCGTTGCGCAGCGAGGTGCTCGACCCGGCCACGCACCGATATCCCGCCTTCTCCGGCATGCCAGAGCTCAAGGTCGCCATTGCCACGTGGTACGCGACGAACTACCAGGTGCAACTGGACCCGGAGACTGAGGTGGCCATATTGTTCGGCGCGAAGGCCGGCCTGGTGGAGATCAGCCAGTGCTTCTTGAATCCGGGAGACGTGTGCTTGATGCCGGACCCGGCCTTTCCTGACTACTGGGCAGGCGTCGTCCTCGCCAGGGCGCACATGCATAGCCTCCCGCTCCGGAAAAAGAACGACTTCCTGCCCGACTATTCCACGCTCAGCCCGGCCTTATGCGATCGGGCCAAGCTGATGTTCTTGAATTACCCTAACAACCCCACCTCGGTGACGGCGCCGCTGGAGTTTTATGAAAGCACTGTCCAATTCGCGGCGAAGCACGGCGTGATCGTGGCGGCCGACTTCGCCTACGGGGCACTGTGTTTCGATGGCGAGGTCCCGATCTCGTTCCTGCAGGCAACCGGCGCCAAGGAAGTGGGCGTCGAGTTCATCTCGTTGTCGAAGATGTTCAACATGGCCGGATGGCGCATCGGCGCCGTCGTCGGCAATCGCCATGTCGTCGCCGCGATCGACCTCATCCAAGAGCACTACTACGTCTCGCTCCCGGCGTTCATTCAGCGGGCCGCCATCACCGCCTTGACCGGCCCCCAGGACTGCGTCCGGGAGCTGTCCAAGACCTATGAACACAGGCGCGACATCTTCGTGGCCGGAATGCGGGACGCCGGCTGGCACATCGATGTGCCTCGGTCAATCTTTGCCTGGCTGCCGATTCCCGGCGACGAAGGTTCCATCGAATTCGCGGACGAGTTGCTGAGCCGAGCCAAGGTGGCGTTCGCGCCCGGCCGTTGGTTCGGCGAGCATGGCGAAGGATATGTGCGAGTGAGTTTGTTGGCACCGGAGGATCGGCTCCGGGAGGCAGTGGCCAGACTGGCCTGATTCTGGGAAGTTTCTGCTTGATGCGCGAGGAGCGCCTTGTCATGATCAACGGAATTGAAATCGAATCCCAAATCGAAGAATATCGCAGGACAATTGACGGTCTCGATATGCGCATCATCGAGCTACTTAATCAACGGGCCCGGATATCCGGTCTTATCCAGCAGTGCCGCATCAATTCCGGCGGTCCGCGTACGGTGTTCTCCCGAGAGATGGCCATTTTGGCCCGCTACCAGGAGAAGCTCGGCGCCGTGGGGCCCCAGATCGCGATGAACGTTCTGGAGCTGTGCCGGGGCGGCGATCCGGTGGAGCCGCCGACGCCGACCGGGACACGCGAGAACGGCCGGACAGCGATGCCCGAAAACCCCGTCTCCCGGCAAGGGGCGGCAGGAGATCCGCTGTGATACGCCACGTCGTACTCTTCAAATTCAAGTCGGGAATCGACTGGGACGACCCCCGCGCGCTGGCGGCGGAACGTACCGCCATCAAGGTGGGCGGCGAGGTGCCCGAACTTCGTGAGTGGCGCCACGGACGCAACGTGTCCGACCGGAAAATCGCCTATGACTTTCTCGTCGAAGGGCTCATGGACGACATGGAGGCGGTCGAGCGATATCTCACCCACCCCTTCCACCAGGAGGCGGTCCGCCAATGGCGAGAGATCAGCGACTGGGTCATGGTCGACGTCGAGACATGACCGATGGTCACGCAACGTTGCCGCATCGTTACTTGATCCTGGCGAACCCTCAGCGGGTCGGGCGCGTCCTTTGAAGGTACCCATCGGCTTCCGGCCCACTTATGGCGGGAAGATGACGGGACGCATCGCGATCAGAGGGGGCCGCATATGATACGAAATCACAAAGACGCCTGGATTCAGGCGAGCGCCACGATCGTCGGTGCGATCATTGGCGTGGTGGCCACCATGGTTGCGAGCGCCGCCGCGCCGGGCAAGATTCCAGGGTTGGCGCAGCCCACCGCCACCGTTACGCACACCATAACTCCAACATCCGGCGCCACATCCGCCGCATCCCCCACGCCAAATCCAACGTTCGCGCCGGCCAGCACCGAAATGGCGCTTTCGAAATTTCCAGATGAGAACGTATCTGGATCAGGTTCGCCGGGTTCGTACCGGATAAATGGGCGAGACTACACGGAGAGCATCGCCCTGCGGCTAGGGAGCGTAGGCGAACCAAGCCACGGAGACTATACCCTTACTGCGCCATATCGTTCCTTTCACACTACCGGCGGAGTTAACGATAGGCAATCCACCAGCCTTGTCGTACAGTTCGCCGTCTACGGCAACGGAAAATTGCTTGGGGATAAGAAGACAGCGTCCTATTCCAAGCCGGTGGAATTCAATTTGGATATCTCTGGAATGCAGAAGCTCACACTTGAGGCGACTCGCATTAGAGGGGACTTCTCCGGCGGGGATCCATCCGCCATATTTGGGGATGCCCAAGTGCTGCCCTAAACCCGCATGCCACGGGCCAGGCGGTGCAACTTACTCGACAGCGCCCACCTTTGATCTCCCACACCAATTGCCCTGATGCCAGATGCGGCCGATGGGCAGATAGGGACGGCGAAACCGCGTTCGCCGAGGCGACGCAGCGAGCGCAGCAGGGGCGTTGTAGGCGCGGTCGTCGACGTGGAGTTGGTCGCCGTCGGTGGGCTGCTCGATCAGGATGTGGCCCCCACGCCTCGGCGGGCGCGGCCTGAGGCGCGCCGTCGTCCGCGCCGTTACGGGGCCTGCTGGGCCGGCTCAATAGCCTCGGCCGCGCGCCTTGGCCACGTGGTAGCGCCACACCACAAGGTCGTTGAACGCCGAGCCGAGGTCGGGCAGTTCCGCGACGTCCTCGGCCGGGATCTCCTCTGCCCGCCCGCCCGCCTGGGCCACCGCGAGGGTCACCGCGGCCAGCGCGTTGAGGTTGAGCGCGCGTACGACGGCCTGTTCGACGCTGTCGCCGGTCACCGTGATGCCGTGGCCCTTGAGCACGCAGACCGGCCGCTCCCCCATCGCGGCGATCATCTCGTGGGCCAGGTCAGGGCGGCGGATGAGCACCGAGCGCGGATAAACGGGCACGCCGTCGAGGGCCATCCGCATCGCCGGGATGTTGTACGACCCGAAGATCGGCCGCAACTCGAGCCCGGCCAGCCCGCAGATCAGCACCGCCGGCGGGTGAGCGTGCACGACGGCGCCCACCTCTGGCCGCGCCCGCAGCAGCTCGCCGTGGATCGGCAGCTCGTTGGGCACCTTGTACCCCTCGTCGGGGTCGATCAACGTGCCATCGAAGTCGGTCAGCCGGACGTCGGCGTCCTCAGTGAACAGCAGGCCCCGCTCGGCCGTACCGCGGCAGCGGATGAGCATGCGGTCGGCGCCGGTACGTACGCTCACATGCCCCAGCGTGCCCTCGACCAGACCCTCCATCGCCAGCACGCGGCAGGCCTGCGCAACGGTCGCCCGCAACACCTCGCTACTCATGACACTCCGTTCGGCAAAATGCTCACGTGGATCGCCGCCGGGTCGGTCCGCTGCCCGGCCATCCGCAGCGCCTCGTCCGTACGGTCGAGCGGGAACCGGTGGGTGGCCAGCAGCCGCAACGGCCACCGGCCGGAGCTGATCAGCTCGAGGGCCGGCTCCACCGACCGGTGGTCGTGGCCCCGTACGCCGAGCAGGCGCACCTCCTTGCGCACGACGAGGTCATGCGGGAAGCCGTCGACGGGTCGGGCGTGCTTGGACGCGGCGAGCACCACCGTGCCGCGCGGGGCGCACATGGCGATGGCCCGCTCGACGGTCCCCGTCGCGCCAGGGGCGAGATCGACGACCACGTCCGCGCCGGCGCCGCCCGTCAGATCGAGCACCGCCTCGGCCGCGGCCTCGGCCACGACGTGATCGGCGCCGAGGGCGGTGGCGACGTCGAGCCGATGCCGGTCGGCCGCGGTGCCGGCCACGATGACCTTGCCCGCGCCCGCCTCGCGCGCCGCGATGACGCAGCCGAGGCCATGCTGGCCGGGGCCCAGCACGACGAGGGTCTGGCCGAGCCGCAGGCCGCCTTCCCCGGTCACCCATCTGATGCCGTTGGCCACCGGTACGAACAGCGCGGCCAGTTCGGGCTCGACGTCGTCGCCCACCGGGTAGACGATCGCCCGCGGATGCAGGTAGAGGTACTGGCTGAACCCGCCGTACAGGCTCGGCGCGACGCTGACCGGCGTGCTGCCGTAGCGCAGGAACGGTCCGGCGCCCCGCGAGTCGGTCGCGGCGCACAATCGATAGTGGCCGCCGCGGCACAGACGGCAGGTGCCGCACGGCAGGAATTCCTCGACCGCGACCCGGTCGCCGACGGCCACCCCCCACCGTTCGGCGGCGCGCTCCCCCACAGTCACCACGCGCCCCACGTTCTCGTGGCCGAGGATCAGCGGGCCGAGCCGCTGGCCCCGGCTCCGCCGGCCGTAGATCTCCCAGTCGGTGCCGCAGATCGCGGCCGCCTCGACGCGCAGCAGGCCGTCGTCCGGCCCGATCCGCGGGACCGGGAAGTCCCGTAGCTCCGTGGTGTGGGCGGCCGTGGCGACCGCCGCCGTCGACAGCGCGGGCGGCGCCCCCGTCATACCTGGTCGGGGTCGGGCTCCCCGGTGCCGGTGAAGCCGCTGGGGTCGACGAGCGGCGCGAAGTCTTCGTGCTTCCAGCGGGTCAGGCTCTCCAGTTCCAAGGGGTCGAGGAACACCTCGGCGCCGGTGGCGAGGTCACGGATCCGCAGCCGCGGGCCGCTGCCGGTCTCGTGCCGGCTCAGCTCCACCATCGCGAACTCGTTCTGGTAGATCTCACCCATGTCGCGGCCTCAGATGACGAACGTCAGGTTGTAGAGCGGCTGGTCGGCGTCGAGCAGCAGGAGCTTTTTCATGCTCATGCGCCAGCCGTCCGGGGTGGCCCGCAACCGGTACTCGGCACGGGCGGCGAGGACACGGGTGCGGTTGAGGCCGACCTGACCCTGCCCGCCGGGGCGCAGTTCCCCGATGAACTGGCTGCACAGAACGCGCATGTCGCCGCGCTCGTCGGCGCCGGCCACCTCGACGTTGCCCACCATGTGGACGGTACGCGAGCGGGGGCTCTGGTCGAGGACCGGCGTGTGCAGCGTCCGGTAGACCCGCTCCGCGCGGCGTTCGGCGTCGTCATAGACGATCGACACCGCGTCGGCCGCGTCGGCCAGGTCGCCGTCCTCGATCGGCAGCCAGTAAAGGCCGTCGTCGGTGAACAGCGCCAGCCACTCCTCAAGCTCCAGCGTGTCGAGCAGGCGTACCTCTCGGTAGATGAACTCCTCCGCCGCGGCGCGGGTGAGCTCGTGCTTGACTGCCATGGTCATGCGGACATCAACCGCTCCCACTCGCGATACATGGCCCGGACCGGGACCTCGTCGGTGCTGTGCCCGACCACCTCGCCGTCGCCGCCCACCCGCTCGCGATGCATTCCCCGCGACAGCAGCACCCAGTCGACGCCGCTGGCCTGCAGGCCGGTCTGGTTGCAGACGAAGATCTCCACGTCGTCCGGCGAGCCGAACCCAGAAGGACCGTAGAACCGCTCGTGGGCACGGTAGCGGCCCTGGTTGAGTGCGTCGGGCACGCCGTCGAGGCCGTAGACGTAAAGGTGCACCTCGGTGGAGTCGACGGCGATGGGATTGATGACCCTGATCTGCGTGTCGAACAGATAGAGGTTCGGAAAGACGAAGATGTTGCGCCGCGCCGAGATCTGCTCGATCTCGTCGTCGCCGTAGGTCGCGCGCAGCGCCTCGGCGTACTCGGGGAACCTCACCATCATCCGGCCGGTCCAGCTCGCGTTCGGGTTGAGCCCGCCGGGGCGTTCGAGCAGCCCGTGGCCGAAGGCGAAACCGCGGGTGCAGCCACCCGTGCGGTATTTGCGGATGTCTCGCACCGGCGCCTCTCCGGCGCGTTCGAGCAGCCGCTGCCACGACTCGTGCACGTAGTTGCCGTGGTAGCCGTCGTGCCCGTTTTCCGCCTGCCACTTCCAGTTGCCGGGATAGGGGTACTTGTGGGCGGTGGGGAGCACAGTGATCGTGCCGGCCGGGGACCGGTTGAGCCACCAGTCGACGTACTTTTGGACCGGGGCGAAGTAATCGCCGAAGGAGGGGCCGTCGGCCGCCAGACTGGCGAAGATCAGCCCCCGATAGACGGCCACGCGGGGCGCGCGGCGCAGCCCCCATTCGCCCTTGTCGAAGTCGCCCGGATAGCCCGACGCCTGCGCCATGCCCACCAGCGCGCCGTCGTTGGCATAGCTCCAGTTGTGGTACGGGCAGCGGAAGAAGTTGGAGTGCCCGAGCTCTTCGCGGCACACCACCGAGCCCCGGTGGCGACAGCGGTTGAGCAGCACGTAGATCTGGTCGTCCTCGTGCCGGCTGATGATGACCGGCTGCCGGCCGATCGTGGTCGTACGGTAGTCGCCGACCGCCGGCACCTGGGACTCATGACCGACGTAGACCCAGGTCCGCCCGAAGATCCGGCCCATCTCCGCGGCGAAGACGTCCGCGTCCATGTAGGCGCGGGTATGCACCTGGAAGGTGTCTGGCCGATCGAGGACAAGATTGGTGGACGACAGCTCCGGGGCTGCAACCATGGGCTCTCCCGAGCGGGTCGGTACTCCAGAGGATCTAGACTCCGCAAGGTCTATTGGTATGACCATAAGCGGTTCGGGTAAGCTCGTCAATCGTCGTAGTCAGCGTGAAGGGAGTGCCACATGCCGCCACGGGGGAAGCGGGTGGACGGTCCTCCCCCGGCCACGAGACCCGTGGCCGCCATGGGGTCGTCGGCCGACCTGTTCAACCCGGTCAACGACCGGCGCATCTCCGAGCTCATCGTCGACCAGGTCCGGTTGCTCATCCGCCAGCAGCAGCTCAACCCGGGCGATCGGCTCCCCGCGGAACGCGAGCTGTGCGAGCGCTTCGGCGTGAGCCGGGTCACCGTACGGGAGGCGTTGCGCGTCCTCGAGGCCAATGGGCTCGTCGAGATCCGGGTGGGCGCGCGCGGCGGCGCCTTCGTCACCACACCATCGAAGGAACGGGTCGGCGAGGGCATCGCCGATCTGCTGACCCTCTCGGCGGTCACCGCCGCCGAGGTGACCGAGGCACGGCTCATCCTTGAGGTCGGCATGATCCCGCTGGTGTGCGAGCGCGCCGACGATGACGACATCGCCGCGCTGCTCGACATCTGCGACCGGCAGGACAAGGCCCTGTCCGCCGGCGACTACCACATGAACCTGTCCGCCGAGTTCCATTCCCGGCTCGCCGAGTGCGCGCACAACAGCGCGGTCCATATGTTGATCCAGTCCTTCCGCGGCCCGCTGCTCATGTCACTCGAGCGGGCGCAGCAAAGCGCCCCCGAAATGGGGCCTTTGGGCGCCAAGGAGCACCGCAGGCTCGTCCACGCCATTCAGCGACGTGACGTGGAGCAGGCAGGCGAGATCATGCGCAAGCACCTCGGCCGCACCGCCAAGCGGGTCAAAAACCTGTGACGCGTGCCTACGCAGCGTACGGCTTTATGGCCCGGCTCAAAGCCAGCCGCTCTTCTTGAACCGGCGGTACAAGATCGTGCACACTACCGCGATGACGCCGACGATGAGCGGG
>CALAED010000593.1 GCA_937891035.1 uncultured Thermomonosporaceae bacterium
GGCGCCAGCAGCTGCTCGCCGGGCCCGAGCCGCTCGGGCTGTGGGCGGTGATAGACGAGATGGCGCTGCTCAGGCGGCCCGGCGGAGCCGCGGTGATGCGCGCCCAGCTGCGCCGCCTCATTGAGGCGACCACCTTGCCCAACGTGACGCTGAACGTCATATCGCTGCGCTCCGGGGGCTACGCCGCGGTGACCGGCCCGTTCAGCATCCTGCGGTTCACCGAGCCCGAACTGCCCGACCTGATCTATCTCGAACAGCTGACCGGCGCCATCTACCTCGACGGCCGGACCGACGTCGACCGCTATGCCATGGTGATGGAGGGGCTGTGCGCCAACGCCGCCAGCCCCGCCGACACCTTCCGGGCGCTGCACGCCATCCTCGATGAGATGTGAGCGGCCGCCGGCCCCGGGACCCTAGTCGAACAGATCGCCTTGCTCGCGGGTGATCTGGTCGTACAACGGCTGGTAATTGAACCATCCGGCGATCTCGCTGCCGATCTGTTCGTGGGTGCGGGCGGCGTTGTCCGGTGAGATGGGCACGACCGTGCCGGCCGCCTTGGCGAGCAGCTGGACCTGGCAGGAGCGCTCCATGGTGATGAACCACCAGGCGGCGGCGTCCACCGTGGTGCCCACGGTGAGCAGGCCATGGTTGCGCAGGATGACCGCCTTGTTGCCGCCCAGCGCGGCGGCGATGCGCTTGCCCTCCTCGAGGTCGGTGACCACACCGGTGTAGTCGTCGAACAGCGAGTGGTCGCGGTAGAACGCGCACACGTCCTGGGTGATGGGCTCCAGGAGCACGCCCAAGGTGGAGATCGCCCGACCGTGCACCGAGTGGCTGTGCGCGGCGCTGACCACCTCGGGCCGCGCCTGGTGCACCTGAGAGTGGATCGCGAACGCCGCCTCGTTGACTGGGTGGCGTCCTTCGACGACCTCACCCTTGTGGTTGACGAGAATGAGATCGCTCACCCGGATGTGCTTGAACGACATGCCGAACGGATTGACCCAGAAGTGATCGGTCAGCTCGGGGTCGCGGGCGGTGATGTGCCCGGCCACGCCTTCCTCGAAGCCGAACTTGCCGAACAGCCGCAGCGCGGCGGTCAGGCGCTCCTTGCGGTGCCGGCGCTCGTCGGCCACGTTGTCGAACGTCGGCGGCAACCGAAAGAAAAGGTCTTTCCGTGGCACGGGCGTGGTGGCGATCTTGCCGGCGATCTCGGTGTCGGACACGGGGCGGCTCCTTCCCGCGAGTTCACCAAATTGTCTCCTTCCACCAAACATGATCGGCGGACGGCTCGCATAGGCTCCCCAGAGTCAAGTAAGTGGATCGCGGTTAGCCCGAAAGGACAACGAGGCGCGATGGAGCGCTTTGGGGAGCTGCTCGAGATCGAAGCCCCCGGAGTGGTCGACGCGGCGACGCGAGCCGCGCGGGCCCGCTCGCCCTACGTGGCGGCGCTGCCGGTCGAAGAGACCCGGCGGCACGTGCGCGCCATGATCGAGGCCGCGCGCGCCGCACTGACGAAAGGCGAGGTGGACGAGCCGGACCTGCGCGCCGCCGAACGCCTCGGCGCCGACCGGGCCAGGCAGGGCGTCCCGGTGGCCGCGCTGCTCGACGGCTTCCAGGCCGGGCGGTCCCTCGTCGTGCGTACGATCATCGAAAGGGGACGGCTGGAAGGTCTGCCGGCCGACGAACTGCTCGAGGGCGTGACCCGCATCGACGCCGTCGCGACCGCGCTCGAACACCGCATGGTGCACGCGCACCGCGTCGCCGAGCTCGAGCTGGCCCGCACCGCTCGCGACACCGACGTGCAGCGGCTGCGGCGGGCCCTGCGCGGCGAGCCCGGCGCCGAGCTCGATCCGGCGCGGCGATACCACTGCCTGGTCAGCGACCTGAGCGACCCCGCGGCGGCGGGCGAGCTCGAGCGCCTGCTGGACGGCGGTCTTTCCGGACTCGTCGACGGCCGGCTGGCCGCCCTCGTCACACGGCTGCCCCGGCTTCCGCGGGACCCCGACGCCCCGCTCGTCGTCGCCGCCCCCGCGGCGCCCCCGGCCGACGTCCCCGAGCTGTACGAGCTGTGCCGGCAGGCGCTGCGCGCCGCCACGGGCAGGACGGGCCTGTGGCGCCTCGCCGACCTGGCGTTCGTCACGGTCACCGGATCCCGGCCGGAGCTCGGCCGGCTGCTGGCCGAAGACCTCCTCGACGGCCTCGATCCCGGCGACGGCTTTCACCGGCTGCTCGCCGAGACCGCGCTCGTCTACCTCGACAACTCCGGCCGCGTCGAGCCCACGGCGACCGCGCTGCACGTGCACCCCAACACGGTCAAGTACCGGGTCCGGCGCTTCAGTGAGATCACCGGGCGCCACCTCGCGCCCCGCCCGGGCATGGCCGTCGCGGACGCGGCGCACCTTTGGTGGGCGCTGCGCACCCTGCTGGGCTGAGCCGCCAATCCCCGCCCCCGCCCGCCCGGGCCGATCCGGCCGCCGATCACATGCGGTACTTGCGGCCCTCTTCGCCCCACTCGCCGTACGACGGCTGTTCGCCCGCGTCTAGGGCGGCCAGCGCCGCCGTCCCGAGGCGCACGAGGATGAGCCGCTGGACGCGCGGCCGCTTCGCCGTGCGGGCGAGCTCTTGGGTGCGCGACACGGCCGCCGAGCCGTCGGCGAACACCAGATCCATGCCCTCGGTCCACGGCGGCGGCTCGGCCGCCTCCGGCACCCACGCGGCGACGTGCTGCCCGACCCCGATCCGGTATCCGTACACAT
The DNA here is from genome assembly GCA_937891035.1 of uncultured Thermomonosporaceae bacterium. Classification (GTDB taxonomy): domain Bacteria; phylum Actinomycetota; class Actinomycetes; order Streptosporangiales; family Streptosporangiaceae; genus CALAED01. Next base: position 2,757 of record CALAED010000593.1, read on the forward strand.
GATCGGCGACCGGGAGCGGCTCGATCTTGAGCGGTCCGTGCCGGTACGGCGAGACGACCGGCGCCGGCATGCCGGTCTCGCCGGCGATCCGCAGCAACTCGCCCTGCAGCGGCCCCTCCTCGTCGCGCACCAGCCAGGCGTCGATGTTCTCGGGCGGCTCAGAGCCGGGGCCGCCGTCGATGCCCACGCGAATGTGGCCATATTCGAGCAGCAGGCCCGCCGGCGCGAACCTGGATGAGTCCGCGGTGCCGATACCTAGCAGGATCAACCGCGACACACTTCGAGGAAACAACCGTTTCCCCCCGCCGTCCAGGGGTGACCTGGTAAAAGACGGTCAAGTCGCGACCGGCCCGCCCGCCGGGGGCGTGAGGTCCGTGCGGACGGGCCGGAGCCGACTTGCCGCGCTGCCGCGGGTCACGTGGTGAGGAGACGGTCGACGAACTCCCGATAGGCGCGGACGATGAGGCGCAGCCGCTCGGTGTCCGGCTGCGCGTCCCCCTGGGGACGCCAACGGTCCTCGAGCGCCCGCTTGTGCGTGGCCAGCGCGTCGGTGAACGCGCGGACCACCTCGTCGGCCAGTTCGTCGGCCTGCCGTACGGCCGTGTTCGGGTCGTCGACGAAGCCGAACTGCACGTCCCGCCAGCGGGCCTGGAAGCCGTCGGCGGCGCCGGAGTCGATGACGGTCCCGCCGCCGTGGGCGGGCTCGGGCGCGGACCCCGGCTTGTCGGCCGGCTCGGACGAGGGGGTGACCGGACGCTCCGCCGGACGCCCCGCATAGGGCGGACCTCCTTGCGGCGGGGGGCTGTTGGTCGGTCGGCCCGCGACGAGCACGTCGGCCGGCGGGGTGACCTGGCCGGTCTCCGCCGGGGTGAGCTCGCCCCACTCGGCGGAATCGTCGGCCGCCGCGGCCGGGTCGGGCCGATCCGGCGTGTCAGGCCGCGGCGGATCAGGTTCGGTGCCGGCCGGATCGCGCTCGGCCTCGGTGCCGGCGGTCCGTCCCGCACCGGGTTGCGGCCAATCCTGCATGATCATTCAGCTCCTTGGGTCCGGGGGGCCGAACCGGCGTCTCGATTCACTGTCGGCCGCGCCGGGCGCGTCCCGCCCGGCGACGGCGGGACCTCGGCGCGTTCGGCCGCCGGCACCGCGAGCAGGTCCTCCAACAGCGCCCGGTAGTGCACCATCGCCTGCCGCATGTCCTCGGTCGAGGCCTGCTGGCGCTCGGCGCGGCAGCTGATCGCGTGTCCGCGGCGGTAATAGTCGATCGTGCGGCCGTGCTCGACGGACAGGTGCGCGACTCGCTCATCGAACCCCCGCGTGGGATAGCCGCGGTCGTCCATGACCGTGATCACCAGACGATCCGCCTCGCTCAGCGCGGCTTCTGGGGAGTCGACGAACTGCTCTTGGACCTGCACCCACTCCGCGCGGTACCGTCCGCGCGCCGAGTCGTCGAGCGGGCGGATGTCCAGCTCGTGGTGGCGTCGTTCGCGGGCGCGCAGGTCGCGTTCGGCGGTGCGACGGCTGTCATGGCGCGTCAGGGCGCGGTCGTATTCGGGGCCGAACCTGCGGCGCAGCCGGCGGGTGCGCGCACCGCTCCAAAGCAGGAGTCCGATGCCCGTGGCGACGGCGACGGCCACGAGGACGATGACGACCAAGATGGCGGTCGACATGGGGGCCTCCTGTCGTACGCGCTCCTTTCCTCCCGATGCCCGGACAATTGCCGGCAAAACCGAACCATGCGGAACGAGGCAGGTCACGCGGGCTGCGCCCGCCACGCGTGCCGTGACCGGCCGGGTGCGCCGGGTCGCGACGCGCGGCCACCAATTCGGCCAAGTGCTGGATAGCGCGAGTGGCCCCTGTGATATCGGTATGGACGTCCCCCGCTGAAATGGACGGTGCGGCATGGTACGGCACATTTTCGGGTTCTTCCTCGGCATCGTGCTGACGCCCGCCTTGGCCTATGCGGCGGGACTGGGCGCGACGCGGGCCGAGAGCGCGGTCGACCCGCTGGCCGACACGATCAACGACAAGACCAGGCTGTACGGCGCGTTCGCGCTCATGGGCGCGGCCGGCCTCGTCACCGGTGTCATCATCGTGGCCAAGTGGGCGTCACCAATGATCTCGTTGGTTCCCGGGCTCGCGTTCATCGCGTGGAGCGGCTATTTCCTCTTCGCCTCGCAGACCGCGCTGGATCTCCCGGACAAGGTCCCCCCGGCCGGAGATCTCGACGATGGGCTGCGGACGGTGCTCGGATCCGGCGTCTTGGCGTTGGCCGGCTTCGCGCTGCTCACGCCGGCATGGACGACATGGCGTTGGCGACCCGCCGCTCGTGCCGACGAACCCGTCCAAGAGTCGTACTACTAGTCGTACTACTAGTCGTACCGCTAAGAGAGCCACATGCGACGGGGATGCGAAGGCCCCCCGGGGGGTGCGCGCCACCGGGGGGCCTTCTGGGGGACCTGCTCAGATGTGTCCTCAGTGAGCCTTAGAGAACTGCTCCTCCTCCGTCGAGCCCTTGAGCGCCACGGTCGAAGAGTCCGGCGCGATGGCCGTGCTGACCAGGTCGAAGTATCCGGTGCCGACCTCGCGTTGGTGCTTGGTCGCGGTGTAGCCGCGGGCCTCGGCCGCGAACTCGCGCTCCTGCAGGCCGACGTAGGCGGTCATGCCCTCCTCGGCGTACCCCCGCGCCAGATCGAACATCGAGTAGTTGAGCGCGTGGAAGCCGGCGAGCGTGATGAACTGGTACTTGTACCCCATGTGGCCGAGTTCGCGCTGGAACTTCGCGATGGTCGCGTCGTCCAGATGCTTTCGCCAGTTGAACGACGGCGAGCAGTTGTAGGCCAACATCTGGTCGGGGTAGGTGGCCTTGATGGCGTCGGCGAACTCGCGGGCGACTTCCAGATCGGGCGTAGAGGTCTCCATCCACAGCAGGTCGGAGTACGGGGCATAGGCCAGGCCGCGGGCGACGCACGCCGCCAGCCCGTTGCGGACCCGATAGAAGCCTTCAGCGGTGCGCTCGCCGGTGACGAACGGCCGGTCGCGCTCGTCCACGTCGCTGGTCAACAGGGTCGCGGCATCAGCGTCTGTCCGCGCGATGACCAGGGTGGGGACGCCGGCGACGTCGGCCGCGAGGCGGGCGGCCGACAGGGTCTTGATGTGCTGGCCGGTCGGGATGAGCACCTTCCCGCCGAGGTGGCCGCACTTCTTCTCCGAGGCGAGTTGGTCCTCCCAGTGCACTCCCGCGGCACCGGCGGCGATCATCGCCTTCATCAGCTCGAACGCGTTGAGCACGCCGCCGAAGCCGGCCTCGGCGTCGGCCACGATGGGGGCCAGCCAGTCGATCTCCGCATCGGCGGTGGCGATTCCGCTCAGCCGTTCCGACCAGGCGATCTGGTCGGCGCGCAGCAGGGCGTTGTTGATGCGCCGCACCACGGCCGGGACCGAGTTGGCCGGGTAGAGGCTTTGGTCGGGATAAGTCTGGCCGGCCAGGTTGGCGTCGCCGGCGACCTGCCATCCGGACAGGTAAATGG